>NZ_JACGAV010000011.1:0-57336 GCF_020137645.1 Campylobacter sp. RM12637 | reverse complement strand
GTAATTATTATAGAAGAGGTAGTTGCTCTAATGATGTTTATCAAAATTATTTAAATAAATTAAAAGGAGAATTAAAATGAAAACAAGTTATAAAAATATTAGTAATTTTTATAATTAGTCTTATTAAAAACAAAGGATAAATTTGAATATAGATAATTTAAAAGATTATAAAATAAAAAACGATTATTTATATAACTTAGAGCTTATTAGATTGTTTAATGAGATTTTTTCAATTTTTCTTACACTTATTTCATGTTATTTTGTAATAGATATTATCAATGAATTAAATAGTAAACCCGAAAAAACAATGACTGACATACGAAGAATTCAAAAAGGTTGGAGTGGCATTATTGATGGTATTTTTTTCGTTGCATTCTTTTTAAAACTTAGACAAATAAAAAGGCTTAGATTTGTTAAGAATAATGATTTTTATATTAGCGTAGATAATGAAAAGATATATTTTGATACTTATGAGATAGATGAAGCAGGTGTTTTTGGTATAGCAAAGAGCTATAAGAAAGTAACTGCAACGATAAATAAAAGCGATATAGTTTTTAGATTACAAACCAAGCGACCTGCTTTAGCTTATTCGTATATATTCAATAAAGACGCTTATAACACTAAAGAAACAGAAAATCAAAGTTTAAATTATAGATTAGACTACCCTATAGCTAGAATAATTTTCTTTCCTATAATTATGTTTTTTGTAATATTGGATATTTTATCAAGCTATTTAATATTATTTTTACTAAATGGTAAAAGCTTAAAAACTTACACAATATATCAAACTAAAACCAAGCTAGTTTCATTGCCTTTTGTTGATGATTTATCAGTTTATTTTTTATACACAGAGTTTAGACAAAAGTATTCTGCAATTAGCAAAGGTGGATTTGAAATGGAATTTAGAGAAGAAGAAGCACAACCACTAGGCGAAAAATACATAGCAAAACAACAAAAGAAAATTGAAAAGATTTTAAGTGAAAAGTCTTCAAATACAATTAAATAATTTTAATTTTTATATAAATTACCTTTAAAATATAATGTATTATAAAATAAATTCTAATTCAAATCACAAGAATTTGAATTAGATATTTTTGTCAATCAAGAGAATTAATATCGCTTATTTCGTGATGGATATATCTTTCATCGTTTTCTAAGGTATCAACGCTTTTAAACATTCTTTCCCAGCGGATATTATAATCATCATCCCAGCTTAGATAAACAAACCAAGGCTTACCTTCAATATATTTATAATCTACACTTCCCCAAAAGCGGCTATCATTTGAGTGGTCGCGATTATCACCCATCATAAAGTATTCATTGCTAGGCACCTTATAATAATACGCTTTAATATCACTTCTTAATTCACTAACATAAATTGGCTTCATTACAAACTCACCCTTAGCCATAAAGTATTCTATGACCTTATCAAAATCCACTCTTTCATCATAATGAATACCCTTTTTAGTATAAGGCTCTTTTATGTATAATTTGCCTTGTAAAATCACTTGTTTATTAGCAGGATAATTTGCTCTCATATATTCATCTCCTTCGTGCATTCTCACATAAAGGGTCTTATTTGCAAATATTATCTCATCATCTCCTAAAGCAACGCAGCGTTTAACATAATGTAGCTTTGTATTGTGCGGATACAAAAACACCACTATATCATCTCTTTTAGGCTTAGCATAGCTTAATAAATGCCCATCGCCTTTAAAATCAGGCAACACAGGAACTTCTAGGAATGGAATTCTAGGAGTTGGTATCCCGTAGGCGAATTTTTTTACAAATAAATGGTCTCCTACCAAAAGTGTGTTTTTCATAGAGCCACTTGGTATTGTAAAAGCTTGAGCTACGAAAAATATAAAAACAAGAACAAATACAATAGTCCCCGTCCATGAATTCCAAAAATCAACTAATTTTTGCCATTTTGTTTTATTTTCTTGCATTTTCTTCCTTTTTTAATCTTGCTTCATATGTGTTTTGCATTAGTGCATAAATAGTCATAGGTCCTACTCCACCAGGAACTGGAGTAATCATACTAGCTTTATTACTTGTCTTAAGATAATCTCCTGATAGTTTTTTGCCATCAATTTCTTTGCAAATCCCAACATCAATTAAAATAGCTCCATCTTTTATAAAATCATCATTTATTAGATGAATTACACCTGTAGCACTTATTAAAATATCAGCGTTTAAAGTATGCTCTTTTAAATCTTTTGTATATTTGTGGCATACGCTAACACTTGCACCTTCATTAATCATCATAGCAGCAAGTGGGCGACCTACTATGATACTATCATTTATTATGCAAATATTTTTGCCTTTTACACTGATACCATAATGCTTCATCAAAATATCAATTCCAAGCGGGGTGCAAGCATAAAAATGTGGTTTTAAATTCGCTAAAACTAAACCTAAATTAAGTGGAGTAAAACCATCTACATCTTTAATAGGATTTATAGCGTTTATGATATTGTCTTTATTGATATGATTTGGTAAAGGTAGTTGCACTAAGATAGCATCTACACTATCATCATCATTTAAATCTCTTATGATTTTTAATAATTCTTCTTCGCTAATACTACTATCTAGCTTATAATCTTTACTAATTATTCCTAATTCATTACAAGCTTTTAATTTACTTCTTACATAAACCCCACTAGCATAATCATCTCCTACTAAAATTACAGCTAAGCAAGGTTTGGTTTTTAGCTCATTAATTTTGAGTTTTAATTGTGCGTATAATTCTTTGCTTAATTTTTTTCCATCTAGTATCAATTTGTAACCTTTATAAAAATAAAGATTGTATTATAACCCTTAAAAACAACGGATTATAAAATGAAATCAAAATTAATATTATTAGTTTTTAGCGTATTTGTTTATGCTAATAGTGATTTTTTAAGTAAAGATGAATATCAATTAAGCTTGTATCAAAACCCAAGGGGAATTGGTTGTGATAAATGTCACGGGCTTGATGGAAGTGAGCAAATATTTGCTACTTATAAAGAAAATGGAAAAACCATTCAAGTAATAATCCCTAGTATTAAAAATATTAGTTATGAGAATTTTTATAAAGCCTTAGTTAGTAAAACAAGTTCAAAAAATATAATGCCAAATTATTATTTAACAAATGAAGAAATAAAAAATTTATACTTATATATCAAGAAAAAAGGAGAAAAAAATGACAAATAAAGAAGCTTTCGCACAAGCACAAACATTAATAGCAGGTGGGGTTAATTCTCCTGTAAGAGCGTTTAAAAGTGTAGGTAGTGAGCCTGTATTTATAAAAAAGGGCGATGGCGCTTATATAATTGATATTGAAGATAAAAAATACCTTGATTTAGTTCAAAGCTATGGACCTTGCATTTTAGGACACGCTGATATAAATGTAACAAATGCTATTATTAATGCAGCAAAAGATGGCACAAGTTATGGTGCTCCTACATTAGCTGAAAGCAAATTAGCACAAAAAGTTATATCGTTATATCCTGCAATAGAGCAAATTAGATTTGTAAATAGTGGGACAGAAGCTACTATGAGTGCAATTCGCTTAGCAAGAGCTTATTCTAATCGTGATGGGCTTATTAAATTTGATGGTTGTTATCACGGACACGCTGATATGCTTTTAGTAAATGCAGGAAGTGGCTTGGCTACTTTTAATACTCCAAGTTCAAGTGGAGTTAGTAAAAACGCTGTAAAAGATACTTATACAGCTAAATACAATGATATAGAAAGCGTAAAAGAGCAAATTGCTATAGCAAAGAGTAATGGTAGTGAAATAGGTGTGATTATTATTGAACCAATTGCAGGAAATATGGGTTTTGTCCCTGCTAAAAAAGAGTTTTTAGAAGACCTTAGAAAGCTTTGCGATGAATTAAAAATCGTTTTGATTTTTGATGAAGTTATGAGTGGTTTTAGAGCTGCTTTAGGTGGGGCTTTAGAGATTTATAAAGTTGTGCCTGATATGGTTTGTTTTGGTAAGGTTATTGGTGGGGGACTTCCTGTTGGAGCTTACGCTGCAAAAAAAGAAATTATGCAACTTCTAAGCCCGCTAGGCGGAGTATATCAAGCAGGAACGCTAAGTGGAAATCCACTTGCAATGGCAGCAGGTATTGCAAATCTTGAGCAATTAAACGATGATATTTATAAAAAATGTGATAAATGGGCAAAAAATGCAATTAATGCTATGCTAGATGAGAGTAAAAGTGCAGGAGTGCCTTTTGTAGCTAAAAATATAGGTTCAATGTTAGGATTTTTCTTTAATGAAAAATACCCATTAAATTACGATGACGCTAAGACAAGTGATACAGCTAAGTTTTCAAGATTTCATAAAATTATGCTAGAAAATGGAGTAAATCTTGCACCATCAACCTATGAAACTGCATTTATTTGCTCTAAGTTTGAAGATAAAGAGCTTGAAATATTTATAAATGCGTTCAAAAAGGCTATTCGTGCATAACGAAGAAAATAAAAGAGCTAAAAAAGTAAAAAGTGTAATAGACGCTGCAAATCATCTAAGCTTAGGCATTAGCATTGTAGTTGCAGTGTTAATTGGCGTTGGTTTAGGAATTTTACTCGCTAAGATTTATAAGCCTTTATTTTTTGTAGGACTTGCGTTTGGAATAGCAGCTGCAATTTCAAATGTATATAAGGCTTATAAATTATTATTAAAAATCAACGAAGATGATAAGAAATAAAGTCTTTTTAACCTTAAATCAAGGTTAAAAAGGCCAAATAGTTTCAACTGCTTTTGTTCCCCAAGGTTTTTTAGTAGCTTTATCAATTTCGCCTTGAGTTGAATAAAGTATTTTAGCGTCTGCTATGTATTTGCTCTCAATTGTGTTTTGACCTGTTATATCATAAGGTCTAATTACTCCAGAGATTTGAACGATTTGTTTTTCTCCGTTTATTAATAATTGTCTTTTTCCTTCAATAAAATAATTTCCATTAGCTAATACCTTTATTACTCTAGCACTAATTGTTGTTTGAAATTTTTCATTTCTACTAGCTTGACCGCTACCACTAAAATCTGAATTATTTTTTGTTTGAAAGCCAATATCTGCTGACTTATTAAGACTTGATAATAATCCTGCAAAAACTCCGGAATTTAAATTAGCATTAGAAGATTTATTCGTGCTTTTACTAGCTTTACTACTTTGGCTTGTATCTTCTTTAATAATTATTGTAACTATATCATTTACATTCATAGCTTTATTATCGCTAAAAAGTGGATTAGAGCCTTTTCCAAAAAGTGAGCCTGGACTTCCTAAATTATTATCAGCCTTAGGTTCAATTTGCTCTACATATGTTGGAGCTTTCATATCCATTTGTGGATCAGCCAAACCACAACCTGAAATTAACAAAGAGAAAACAAAATATTTTATATAACTTTTTTTCATATTTTCTTCCTTATTTATTAATATTTTAGGCATATACTCTAGCGAAATTTAATCAATGAAGGAGTAGCAATGAATGCGATTTACTTTCAAAAACAAAGCAGGGAAAGTTTAGATAATCTTGCTATAAAATTATCAAAAAAATATTCAAATATTGTTGTTTTCCAAGCACTTGCTTGTGAAGACGGGGTGTGTGGTTTAAATAAATTATCAAAAGAGCATAATATAAAAACTGAATACTTATACGATAGTGCAACAGGCGTTAAAGAGTATTTGAAAAATGAAAATACTTTTTATAAAAATATAATCATTAAAGTTAATGAATTAAAAGCTAAATATGATTTTGTATTAGTTGCTAGTTTTGGAGTTTTTGGTGGTCTTGATACTTTTTGGATAAATCTAAAACTAAGTAAAGAACTTAATTTAAATTATGTAATTGATAATGATTTAACCAAATTTGAGTTTGCTAAAATTCATCATAAATACGCAAGTTTATATAATGAAAATACAAGCTTAGATGAGTTATTAAATCTTAAAAAACCTGATTATGTAAGTCCAATGGCATTTGAAGTTATGCTAGAGAGCAAGGCTAAAGAAAATATTAAAACCATAGTTTTACCAGAAGGAAATGATGAGCGTATTTTAAAGGCTGCTAGTATTTTATTAGAAGGTAAAGCTGTTAAATTAATTATCTTAGGAAACAATAAAGAAATAGCACAAAAAGCTAGTGATTTGGGTATAGATTTAGATGATGTTAAGACTTATAATCCAGGTAATTCATCATTAGATGATGAATGTGCAAATGCACTTTATGAAGCTAGAAAATCAAAGGGAATGAGCCTTGAGCAAGCAAAAGAACTTATAAAAGATAGAAATTATTTTGGAACTTTATTAGTTCATTTAGGCTACGCTGATGCTATGGTTAGTGGGGCTGCATGTTCAACTGCTGATACAATTCGCCCAGCTCTTCAAATAGTTAAAACTAAACCAGGTGTTAAGAGTGTAAGTGGTGGATTTTTTATGTGCTTAAGTGATAAGGTTTGGTATTTTGCTGATTGTGCAGTAAATCCTAATCCAACTCCTGAAAATCTAGCTGAAATTGCAAGTGTTAGTGCAGCTACTTATAAGGCTTTTGGTTTTGAGCCAAGAGTTGCAATGCTATCTTATTCAACTGCAAATAGCGGTAGTGGAGTAAGCGTTGATTTAGTAAAACAAGCGTGCGAATTAGCAAAAGCTTATGAGGGATTAAATTATGATGGTCCTATACAATTTGACGCAGCAGTAGATATTGCAACAGCAAGTAAAAAAATGCCTGATAGCAAAGTAGCAGGAAAGGCAAATGTATTTGTATTCCCTGATTTAAATGCAGGAAATATAGCTTATAAAGCAGTGCAAAGAAGTGCAGGGGCTATTGCGGTTGGTCCTGTTTTGCAAGGTTTAAACAAACCTATTAATGATTTAAGTAGGGGTTGTTTGGTTGAAGATATTGTAAATACATGCTTAATTAGTGCAATTCAAGCACAATAAATTATAAAAAAGGAAAAATTATGAAAAAAATATTAGTTTTAAATGCAGGTTCAAGCTCACTGAAATTCCAATTATTTTTTAATGAAGATAGTGTTGCGAGTGGTTTGGTTGAGCAAATTGGAGAAAGCAATTCAAGAGCAAAAATTAAATTTGATGGCAAGGAATTAGAACATTTAGGTGGCATAAATAATCACGAAGATGGCTTAAAAGTAGTTCGTGATTTATTTGCTAAAAGCGGACTTTTAACTGATTTTAATGAATTAGCAGCAGTAGGTCATCGTGTGGTGCATGGTGGAGATAAATTTATTAAAGCAACATTAGTTGATGATAAATGTTTAAAAGCTTTAGATGAATTAGTAAAATTAGCACCTTTACATAATCCTGCAAATATTTCAGGAATTAAAACAATTATAAATCTTGCTCCAAGTGTTAAAAATATAGCAGTATTTGATACAGCATTTCATCAAACAATGCCAGAAATCGCATATCGCTATGCAATAGCTAATAAATATTATGAAGAAGATGGCGTTAGAAGATATGGCTTTCACGGAACATCTCATGAATTTGTAACTCGTGAAGCAGAAAAATTCTTAGGTATTAAAAACATAGATGCAATTACAGCTCACTTAGGAAATGGTGCAAGTATTAGTGCTATTAAAGATGGTAAATGCGTTGATACTTCAATGGGTCTTACTCCACTTGAAGGATTAATGATGGGAACTAGATGTGGGGATATTGATGCTGGAGCTTTATTTTATTTAGCATATAATAAAGGTTTAAGCATTGCTGAACTTGATAAAATTTGCAATAAACAAAGTGGTTTATTAGGAATTTGTGGTGCAAATGATATGCGTGAAATTGAAGAAAAAATGCAAAATGGTGATAAGAAAGCAAAATTAGCATTTGATATGTTTTGCTATAGAATTGCAAAATACATAGGCTCATACCTTGCAGTAACTCCTGCTAAGGCTCTAATTTTTACAGCAGGTATTGGTGAAAATGATGATTTAATGAGAGCTGCGGTTTGTAAGCAACTTGCACATCTTGGCTTTAGCATTGATGAAGAAAAAAATGCTAAGCGTGAAAAAGTAGCTAGAAATATAGCAAAAGCTGATTCAAAATACCCAATTTTAGTTATTCCAACTAACGAAGAATTATCAATAGTAAAACAAACAATGGAACTTATTTAATCCTATTGATTTAAATTCTTGTAAAACTATAAATAATTAAACATTATTTGTAGTTTTACTGCCATTATATCTTCTTAATTGTATTTTATTTTATATGTTGGGATTACATAACCACACCCATCTATATAATATTCTCTCTCTTCTTTTTCCTTAGTATATGAGTTGTATAACATTACTTGCATTTCATCTCCATCTATAAATTGAAATGAATTTTTATCAAAAAATCTTTTTTCAAAAAATACTAGATTATTGTTAAATTCATTAACTTCTTTTAATTCTAAACTATCTAAAGTTTTAAGATATTTAACTTCATCAATGCTATTATAATTTTTCACTTCATATATTTTTGCATTACTTAATTTAAAATAATTTACAATTGCTCTTTTATATTTTTCTTCTTTTTCTAAATTACATTTATATCCGCTTTTAGAATAATCATATTTATAATTTGTATACTCATTTTTAAAATCCCAAAATAATAAATAGCCCTCTACTTCTAATTGCCTTTCAAGAGAGCAAAGCTCTTCTTTAGTTTTAAGAAATTTATCATAAGTTGAACTAAAGTATTTACTATAGATATCGTATGAATACTGAACAAGCATTAAAAAAACGAAAATAGCAATGATAAAAAACGCTAAACTCAAACCAACAAATAAAGATTTTTTTTATTAATTCTTTCATAAAAGAAAGCATTTAACATCTCATATTTTTAATATAATCTTGTATTCTAATTTAAATCCTTTAAGGAATTTAAATTAGATTAATTATTTTTTATTGATTATATTTTTTATGATTGTTTCTAATTTATCATTATTAAATTGTTTTTCAAAGGTAATATTTATACCTTTAAAAAGACTTTCTGCGTTAGTAATTTTCGCATTTTCATCACTTCTTAGATTGATTTTGCTATCTACGCCTTTACTTTCAAGCACAATAATATATAAGCAATATACTTTGTATATTTATCTTATTTATAAAATACTATATCAATAATATATAGTTATCAATATATATATTTTGCTAGTATTTTATTTATTATGTTGTTTTTATCATTGATATCTTTTTCAAGTTCATAAATCTTATTCTCTATTTTATCTATAATGTTGATTAAAAGTTTTTGTTTATCAATAGGTATTAATGGTATTTCAACTTCATCTTTTAAAATTTGAGAATTTAAGCTAGTGCCAAATGTATTTTTATTTTTTAGATCTAAATCTATAACTTTATTTTTAAATAGATAAAACAAATACTTATCTAAAACTATATTTTTATCCTTAGGTATAAGCCCAGCAATGGCTTCGTTTGTGTATAAATCAGCTCCGGCTAATGCAACCTTGCCTATGCTTAATTTAAAACTTAATAAAGTAGTCCCACTTGGTATTAACTTAACATTTGATTCTTTTACACCTAGTTCTGTGATTTTTTCTTTTGTATCAGATATTATATTGCCATTCATTTCAGCAATACTAACCCATAAATTATTTCCACCATAGTATAAATGGTTTTTCCTACTAGGTGTACCACCGATTAAAACCTTACAAATTTGTCCTAATTTTTTATTATTTATTAATATATTTGATAAGTCATCAATAAAATCTAAAGAAATACCTAAGAATTTTAATAGCTCAACTCTTAAATCCCCCCCCCCGTTACTGCTAATAATTCCAACTTTACTTAATATCTCAGATATTAATCTCTTATATTCTTCTATACTCATTCTTATTGTTTCAAATTGCTTATTTACTTCTTCGCATTCTTTTACTATTTGTTCTTGAACATCCAAAGGAGGTAATGGAATTTGAAAACTACTAAGAGTTGAGACATTTATGTATTTAACACTCGATTTACTAGCTAGATTTTCAAGTTCATTTGAGTACATTCTAAAAATATATACCAAATATTCAGGTATTACTTTATCAAGCTTACAAACTAAAGCATTAATTTGTTGATTTGTGGTTAATATATCTTTGTTTATTGCACACTTACCTATTGTTGCTGTACAAGACAACAACACTGAATTTTTAGGCACAATTTTTACTTTTTTTTCATCTACTGCTAATTGTGAAATATAATCTTTTGTCTCATTTATATATATGCTATTTGTAAAATCAGGTATGGTTAACCATTGTATATCTTTTTTGTCCCAATACTTATTTTGAGATTTTAAAGGTGTTGAACCATTAATAATATCATTTACACATTCTTTGATACTTATGATTGGATATTTGCTATTTTTCCAAAAATATTCTACATGATTATGCGAATTGGTTAAATTGATATTAATTTTTAAATTAAAATTTGCATTTTTAAAATCAATTAAATTATAATTTTTTTCATAACTTACATATTTACTTAATTCATCGTTAATTATAATTTCATTATTTAAAAATAATTCTTTAATTTTATAAGATATTTTTTCGTCATTATTAATATTGTTTTTATCATATAAGGGTGTATTGTATGGATCGTTTAATTCTCTTAATCCTGGATCATCTTTATCTGTGCTCCATTGATAGCCTAAAAATTTCTTTTTTTCATCGTTTTTATCAGGAGCTTTTACAATAATCAATTTATTATCTTTTATCATAGAAAAATATATCAACTTTTTATTTTCAATATTTTTTACAAACTCTATAAAAATACCATTTTCTAAATCTTCTTTTATAGTAGAATCTTTATAAACTTTGCTTTTTGTTAATTTTTTATAAATATTGCTTTTATAAAAATCATCCAAATAATCTTGAAAGCATTCTAATAACTCATCTGTATAATTTTCGTTTATTAAATCTATAAAAATATCTTTTTTTATACCTCTAAAAGCTACATATTCGTCTATATAGCCATTATCTACAAAATTATCATCATCTATCAAATTAGAAGCTTTTAATCTATCTTGCAAGGTTTTAAATTTTATAGAACTAGATGTTAAACCTAAATCCTTATCTTTATCATATGTTTTTAATTTGTGCAAAAATAAAATAATAGTGTTGGTTCCAGTAGCTCCAAATGTACCAGACGGCAACTCAACAATAGCTTTTATATCAAAATTTTGAAATATCAGTTCTCTTACTTCTTGATATTTTCCAATATTACTATTACTTAAAAATGGTGATGGCAAAATTATCGCTGCATTTGCGTTATCATTTAATAACTGAATAGCCCTTTCTATAAAAAAGCATTCTATAGAATTAAAAGTATCTTTATTTATGTCTTTATTAAATAGTATATATTTTTCTAAGTCTTTTTCGCTTAAAGTTTCTAAAAAACCCTTGACCGAATAAGGCGGGTTAGCAATTAATAAATCAAAAGAATAATTTTCAATATTTTCATTACTAGCTAAAGCATCTGCATAAAAAATATTTATCTCATTTTGCCCATACATACTTGCACTAACTTTTGCAACTTTGCTCAATCTATATTCTTTTTCAATTCCATAAATATTTTTATAATACTCTTTTAATTTTTCTTTATCATTAATTTGTTTTTCAATAAAACTTGCATATGTATTTAAAAAATGTCCTGCTCCGCAAGCATAATCAATCACTCTTAAAGGCTTATTTATATTATCAATAGGTAAAGAATGCATAATAAACTCACATATTTGAATTGGTGTAAAAAATTGCCCCTCATCTTGTTTCATGCCTTTTTGCAAAAACAATTCAAATAAATTACCTAAAAATTGCTGAACTTTATTTTCTGTTAATCGTATATCTTCAAAAAGCCTAACTATATTTTTTAAAACTATAGCATTTTTATAAAATAAATCTTTATTATGAACTTCCAAAAACGCAAAATCATTATTAGAATAAAATTTTAATTGCCTTATATAATCTTGAATTTGTTCTTGCATACTTTGCATAGACTTTTTGCTTCTTGAAGTTGTGTTAAAAACATCTTCTATATTTGCATTTTCAACATAAGTAATATCTTCATTTAAAAATTCTTTCATTGCATTTTTATATAATTTCATAAGTCTATCTTGCAAACTTTCGTAAGTGTCTGCCATAATTCCACGATATTTAAATTCCAGATTATTTTTATTAAATGTCTCATCATAAATTTTGCATAAAAACAAATTTACAAGCTTATCAAAAGCATTTTCTTTACCTGATATATTATGTTGTCTTAGAATAGTCGCAAAATCATTGTATAAAGAATTGTTTTGATGGTCAAATTCTTTTAAGTCTGTAAATTTTAATGATAATTTACCAGCTTCATATGGGTTTATATCAGACTCAAAAATTCCACTTGTCAAATAATTTTGTTGATAAATTTCTTTCCATACTTTAAAAATTTCATTTTCATCACTTGCTGATATATAACTCAATTTATAATCATTTTCTTTAAGGTATAGTTCATTGTCTTGCATATTGAGTATATAGTTAAAATAATATATTTCATCGTTTATAAAATCACTAGTATATAAACATAAAAATTTTACTTTTTTATTTTGTCTAAAATAAGATAATAATTGCCCTCCATCTTTAAGCATATTATTCCACTCATTTTCAAATTCACTACCTTTAGCATCAACTTTTGTTTTGTATGTTTTGCATTCAATTAATATATATGATTCACCTAATTTATCTTTTACTAAAATATCTGCTTTTCCGCTAGACTTCGATTCTCTACCTAATTTATATTTTGGTTCTAATTCTATATGGTTTGGATCGTAGCCTTTTGTTAATAACCTATCTATACACTCTAATACTACAAAATTTTCATTTTTTTCAAAATTTGATGTAGTTTTGTCATGGAGTTTAATTTGTTCTGGAAATATAATTTTTCTATTTTTAAAATCAACCATAATAAAAATGTTATTTAAATATTGCTTTTTATAAATAAAATCATTATCTTTTTTAAAATTTAATTTATTTAAAACTTGTAATAGGTTATCATTTGTAATCACTTTTCTCTCCTTTTTTCGTGGAATTTAAAATAGGAATTTCATAAAGAAATTCCTAAAATTATTTTTTATTAAACTCTTTATATAATTTTATTAGATTTGTAGTTGAGCTATCGTGCTCGTAACTCACATCGCTTCTTAGCTCTTCAAGTATTGTTTTAGCCAAAGTTTTACCTAATTCAACGCCAAATTGGTCAAAACTATTTATCCCCCAAATCACACCTTGAACGAATATTTTATGCTCATATAATGCAATTAGGCTACCTAGATTTCTAGGGCTTATTCTTTCTAATAAAATTGTATTGCTAGGGCGATTTCCCGAAAATTCTTTATGTGGGATTAGCTTTTCTATCTCACTTTCACTTAAATTACTTTTACTAAGTTCAGCTCTTACTTCATCCTTGTTTTTGCCTTTCATAAAGGCTTCAGCTTGAGCGAATACATTGCTAATTAAAATTTCGTGGTGTTCTGGCATATCGTGTGGTTTTTCAAGACTTACTATTAAATCAATCGGACTTATATGAGTTCCTTGATGAAGTAGTTGAAAAAATGCGTGTTGAGCGTTAATTCCTGTTTCACCCCAAATGATTGGAGAAGTTTCGTAATTAATTAATTCTCCATTTTTACTAACTTGTTTTCCATTACTTTCCATATCAAGTTGTTGAATAAATCTTGGAAAATGCTTTAAATATTCATCATAAGGTGCGATTATATGTGAGCCACCACCATAAAAATTAATATACCAAATACCTATTAAAGCTAAAATCACAGGCAAGTTTTTAGAATATTCAGCCGAGCTAAAATGTGAATCCATTAAATATGCACCTTCTAGCATTTGCCAAAAATGTTCTTTTCCTAAATAAATCATAATAGGAAGACCAATTGCAGACCACAAACTATAACGCCCACCGACCCAGTTCCAGAACTCAAACATATTATTACTATCTATTCCAAATTCTTCAACAGCTTTTTTATTAGTTGAAACTGCTACGAAATGCTTAGCTACAAAGCGTTTATTAACTGCGTGATTTAAAAACCACTCTCTAGCAGTTAAAGCATTTGTTAGGGTTTCTTGAGTTACGAATGTTTTTGACGCTATTATAAAAAGTGTAGTTTCTGGATGAACGCTATCTAATACATTTTGTAATTTTGAGCCATCTACGTTTGATACAAAGTGCATTTTTAGTCTTGGGTGTGCGTATTTTTTCAAAGCATCACAAGCCATCAATGGTCCTAAATCAGAGCCACCAATTCCTATATTTACAATATCAGTTATTACTTGATTTGTATAGCCTAGCCACTCGCCTGATCTTATTGCGTGAGAGAATTTTTCCATTTTGTTAAGCACTGCATTTACATCATCCATTATGTTTTCATTATCTACATAAATAGGTGTATTTATACGATTTCTAAGAGCAATATGTAAAGCTGCTCTATTTTCTGTGGTATTAATCTTTTTACCACTAAACATATCTTTAATGTTTTGTTCTAAATTAGCTTCTTTTGCAAGATTAATAAGATTGCTTAAAATCTCTTCATCTATTCTATTTTTAGAATAATCAACCTTAATCCCACCAACTTCTAAAAAGTATTTATTCGCTCTATTATTATCATTAGCAAATAATTCTTTCATATGAGTATCTTTTGATTTGTTATATAAAGACCATAATTTTTCATAGCTTTTTAATTTGCTTAACATTATTTATCCTTTAAATGATTTTGCAGTGCCACACTAGCGCCGTTTATACCTGGAAATTTTGATAAAACCACAAATACAGGAATTGCTGCTAAATAACTATCAAATCTACCTTTATTCTCAAATCTTGCTCTAAATGATGAGTGTTTAAAATACTCTAATATTTTAGGAATTATTCCACCACAAATATAAACACCACCCCTAGCACCTAGAGTTAATGCTAGATTTGATGCAATCGTTCCTAGCATTGCACAAAATATATCAAGACTTAATCTACATAAAGCTGATTTTTCGCTTAATGCTAGTTCGCTAATTTTACTAGCGTCTAAAGTATCATTTATACCTTCTTTATGTGCTAAAGCTTCATATATTAGCTCAAGTCCCATTCCGCTAAGCAATCTTTCAGCCGATACATGCCCGAATTTGTTTTTTGCATAATGCCAAATCATTGATTCAATCTCATCAAAAGGTGCAAAGCTAACATGTCCGCCTTCACCTGATAGTGCAATATAGCCATTTTTACTAGGGATTAATCCACTAACTCCAAGTCCTGTGCCAGGCCCTAAAACAGCTTTTACGCAATTTTCTTCAGCTTCTCTTCCACCAATTTGAACTAATTCATCACTATTTAATTTTGTAATAGCAAGTGCTTGAGCAGTAAAATCATTTAGAATTAATAAAGTATCAAATCCTAATGCAAGTCTTGTGGTATTGATTGAAAAAGCCCAATGATTATTAGTCATTTGTATAAAATCACTTGTAACAGGATTTGCCATTGCAAAAGCAGCGTGTTTTACATTTACATTTTTATCTTTTAAATACGCTCTTACAGCATCTATTATAGTATCGTAGTCTTTGCATTGTAAGACTTCTATTTTATCTATATTTCCTGATTTAAATTCTAATGCAAATCTAGCATTAGTTCCACCAATATCTGCTAATAATCTTGGATATTCATTTTGCGTAATAGACATCTAAATTTCCTTTTGAATTAATTACATAACTTATTGGATATTTTTTATTTTTTTCTTTACAAGCTAATAAAAATACTTGATATTTCTCGTCTCCACTGATATTTAAAAATATTCTTTTAGCTTTTAATATGCTTTCTAAACTAAGGCTAATTCTATCGTAATTAGGAGTTTTTACTATGTGATAAGCTTGGTTTTCATCACTTAATAATTCATCTAAATTAAAAGCCGTTGGAAAGATTGATGCAGTATGAGCATCAGCTCCCATACCTAAAATCAAAATATCAGGAGTTTGATAAATATTATTAGCGTGATTTTTTAAAGCTTCATAATCATTAATTAATTCATCTTTAATACAAGTAATTAAATTAGCCTTACTAGCATCATTTTGTAATAGATTTTGCTTTACTAGATTTGTATTGCTATCTTCGTGATTTGTAGGTAAAATCCTTTCATCTACTAAAAATACATTTACTTTAGTCCAGTCAAGCTTTTCTTTACTTAATTTAATAAATAAATCTTTAGGACTTTTACCACCTGATACATAAAAATTTACGCTACCTTTACTATTAATACATTCATTTAATGAAAATACTAATTCTTTATATAAAGCGATTTCGCTTATGTTTTTGTCATTGAATGTAAATAATCTCATCTTAGTCCTTAAAAATAATTTCATTTGTGTAGGCTTTGTATTTATGCATTGTAAAATCATCATTATCAATTACATCTTGCACCCATTTCCAAGCACTCTCTAGTTCATCTTTTTCATTAAATGAACTTAAATCTTTATTAATTACATTTAAAAGTAATCTTTCATAAGGTGGCATTTTTTCAATATCACAAATTCCTATTTCAAATTCTTTAAACTCTTCGGCTATTTTTAAAAGGAATTTGATTTTAGGTTTTGGTTGGATTTCTATATACATTTTCCCACCATTTTTAAAGTCAATATCAAAATATACTTTATTTTCAGCCATTCTTTTGCCTGTTGCAAGTTTTATTAAAACGCCTTTATAATTTTCTTGATTTGAACTAGTTTTAATTGATACGAAAGTTTCTGTCCTACTATCTTTAGCCACATTTAATTCGTCTAAATAACTTAAGCTATCTTCATTAGCTTCATATTGAGCTTTAATTACATTTTTAAAATCAATTTTTTCAAGTGAGTTAAAAAATTCAAGCTTAGCTTTTCTAATATTAGTTGAATTAATATCAATCATAAATAAAGCTAACATTTGTAACATATGATTTTGTAACATATCTCTTAAAGCACCGCAGCTATCATAAAACTCTCCACGACTTTCAACACCTAAACGCTCTAAAACATATAAATTAATGCTTTTTACATAGTCTTTATTAAGTAGTGCATTAAAATGTGGATTTTGTTTTCTAAACTCAAATAATTCTTTAACCATACTTTTACCAAGATAATGATCAATTCTATAAATTTGTTCTTCTTTATAATATTTTGCTACGCTTTCATTGATTGCTCTGCATTCATTTAAGCTCATTCCTAAAGGTTTTTCAAGAACTATTCTAACATTGTCTTTGTTCATATTTAATTCGCTTAAATTCTTACAGCAAGTGATGAAAAATTCAGGCGAAATTGAAAAATATATAATAGTATCTTTGCCATCTCTTAAATTGTTTTTAAGTTTTTTAAAATCTTCAAGATTATTAATATCTACGCTCTCATAAGATATTTTTTCTAAAAAATCGTTCCATTTTGTAGTATCTTTTAAATGGATTTTTGATTTGTCGTTTAATTTTTGCTTAAATTCTTCTAAGCTAAGCTTGCTTCTACCTGTAGCAAGTATTTTAAAATCTTCGTGAAGCAAGTCATTTAAAAAGGCTTCATAAAGTGAAGGAAAAAGTTTTCTAAGAGCTAAATCTCCAGTAGCTCCGAATAATAAAAAATCAAAATTAGTTTTCATAAATAATCCCTAAATAAAAATAATTTTTTAAATCTTACTAAAAAGGATTTAACATTAATAACATTTATTTATTTATAATAAATCAAATATTTTAAATGAAAGAAGCTTATTTATGACAAATAAAAAATTATTAGAAATCACTGAAAAGATTATAAAAAGAAGTGAAAAAACTAGAAAAGATTATCTTAATTTAATAGATAATGCTAATGAAAAAATCAATCGCTCAAAGTTAGGTTGTGCTAATTTAGCTCACGCTTACGCAGCAATTCCTGAAAGCGTAAGAGAAAAATTAAATAATTCAAATAGCACTCATTTAGCTATTATTTCAAGCTATAACGATGTTTTATCAGCTCATGAACCTTACAAGGATTATCCTTTAAAATTAAAGCAATCTTGTATAAAAGAAGGTGTAAGCGTTCAAGTTGCAAGCTGCACTCCTTCAATGTGTGATGGTATTACTCAAGGCTATGATGGTATGCAACTTAGCCTTTATTCTCGTGATGTAATAGCTATGAGCACAGCGATTGGATTATCTCATAATATTTTTGATGGGGCGTTTTATCTTGGAGTGTGTGATAAGATAGTTCCTGGGCTTTTAATGGGAGCGTTAAGATTTGGGCAATTACCTGCTATGTTTATTCCAAGTGGTCCTATGCCAACAGGACTTAGTAATTCTGATAAAAGTATTGCTAGAGAAAAATACGCTCAAGGACTTATTTCTAAGCAAGATTTATTAAATACTGAAATGAAAATGTATCATAGTTCAGGTACTTGCACCTTTTATGGAACTGCTAATTCAAATCAAGTTATGATTGAATTATTAGGTCTTCATATGCCAAATTCTGCTTTTATTAATCCAAATACAAAGCTAAGAGAAAAAATAATTGATTTTAGTGCTAGACATTTTGCAAAAGGTGTAAAAGATAAAAGTATTTTACCAATAGGCAAAATGATAGATGAAAAAAGTATAGTAAATGCAATAGTAGGGCTTATGGCAACAGGTGGCTCAACCAATCATACTTTACACTTAATTGCAATTGCAAAGGCTGCGGGAATTATTATTAATTGGGACGATTTTAATGATATTTCAAATATTACTCCACTTTTAGCTAAGGTTTATCCTAATGGTAAGGCTGATATAAATGATTTTTATGAAGCTGGTGGATTATCGTTTGTAATTAATGAATTATTAAATAATGGTGCATTACATGATGATGTAAATACTATAGCAGGATTTGGGCTTAGTAATTATACAAAAGATCCTATCTTAAAAGATGATGAAATTACTTATGAAAAATGCCTTGAAAATAGTAGAAATGCTGAAATAATCACGACTTATGATAAGCCATTTAGCACTACAGGTGGGCTAAAAGTTTTAAGTGGAAATATTGGTCGTTCGGTAATTAAAGTAAGTGCTGTAAGCGATGATAATTTATATATTAAACAAAGAGCTATCGTATTTAACGATCAACTTGAGTTAATGAAAGCTTACGAAAAAGGCGAATTAAATAAAGACTTCATAGCAGTTGTAAAATATCAAGGCCCAAGAGCAAATGGAATGCCTGAACTTCATAAATTAATTCCGCCTTTAGGGGTATTAATGTCTAAAGGATATAAAGTTGCATTAATTACTGATGGTAGAATGAGCGGGGCTAGTGGAAAAGTTCCTGCAGCAATTCATACAAGTCCTGAAGCCTTATTAAATGGAAATATTGCTAAGATTAAAGATGGGGATTTGATAGAATTTGATGCAATCAATGGCACTTTAAATGTATTAGAAGATGATTTCTTAACTAGAGAAATTAAGCATATTGATTTAAGTGCAAATGAGTTAGGTAGTGGTAGAGAGCTTTTTAAAGCTTTAAGAAATAGTTGTTTAAGCGCCGAAGAAGGCGGAGTAAGTTTTTAAGGAAAAAATAATGAACGCAAGAGAAATTTTAAAAATAAATCCAGTAATTCCTGTGATAGCAATTGATGATATAAATGATGCCTTACCTTTAGCTAAGGCTTTAGTTTTAGGTGGAGTAAGAGTGCTTGAAATTACTCTTAGAACCCCTGCAGGGCTAAAAGCAATTGAGTTAATTAGTAAAGAAGTTCCTGAAGCAATCGTTGGAGCAGGAACAGTAATTAATGCTAAGCAATATAAAGATGTTGTTAATGCTGGTGCAAAGTTTGCAATAAGTCCAGGTATTACTGAAAAATTATTAAAAGAGATTGATTATAAAATCCCTTTAATAGCAGGTATTGCAAGTCCAGCAGAGCTAATGCTTGGGCTTGAATATGGGCTTGATACCTTTAAATTATTTCCTGCTAGTGTTGTTGGTGGAGTGCCTATGTTAAAGGCTATTTATGGGCCATTTAGTGATGTTAGATTTTGTCCTACGGGTGGTATTAGCGAAAATAATGCTAAAGAATATTTAAGCCAACCAAATGTGCTTTGCGTTGGTGGTTCTTGGCTTGCACCAAAAGAGCTAATAAAGGCTAAAAATTGGGATGAAATCACAAATATTGCAAGAAAAACTTTAGAGTTAAAAAATACTTTATAAGGCTTTTATTTATAAGTAGGCTTAGTGCGAAAACTAAGCCTATAAAAATTAAATTCTTTACTTAAAAACATTAGCAAGATTAGAATTTAAATCAGCATAAATCAATCAAACAAAAACTTTAATAAAATAATATTTTTAAGTTTAATTGTAAGAATTTTATAAGAAATTCAATTATCAAAATTAAATAATTTTAAGATTTATTTTGTCTTTTTTGTAACTTTTAGATTTTAAAAAAATACTATTATTAATAAATTTTTTTAAGGAGAGATTATGCAAATAAATCCTAATAATAAAAAAGATTTAATGCAAATACTAGGCGAACACGGCTTTAGTAGAAGAGATTTTTTGAAATGGTCTAGTGGAATGGCTACTATGCTAGGACTTGGAGCTACTTTTGCACCAAGTATTGCAAATGCTGTTGAAAACAATACTAATACTCCAGTAATTTGGCTACATATGGCAGAATGCACAGGCTGTAGTGAAAGTTTATTAAGAAGTGATGCACCTACTATTGATAGTTTGATATTTGATTATTTAAATATTGAATATCACGAAACTGTTATGGCAGCAAGTGGTCATCAAGCTGATGAGAATTTAGAAAACGCTATTAAAAAACACGCAGGAAAATATGTATTATTGGTAGAAGGTGCAGTTCCTGCAGGAAGCTCTAGTTTTTATCTAACTTTAGGTGCTAAAGGGCATACAGGCGAAGAAATAGCAAAAAATGCCTGTGCTAATGCAGCTGCTATTTTAGCAATTGGCACTTGCTCAAGTTTTGGTGGTATTCAAGCAGCAGCACCAAATCCAACAAACGCAGTTCCGATTAGTAAAATCACAAATAAAAGCGTAATTAATGTCCCAGGTTGTCCGCCTAGTGAAAAAAATATCGTAGGTTCAATCTTACAAATATTATTATTTGGAACAATGCCACTTGATAATTTTAATCGTCCAAAATGGGCATACGAGCATAGAATTCACGATTATTGTGAGCGTAGGGGACATTTTGATGCGGGTGAGTTTGTAGAAAGTTTTGGCGATGAAGGTGCAAAGAAAGGCTATTGTCTTTATAAAGTAGGATGTAAAGGTCCATATACATTTAATAATTGTGCTAAGCAAAGATTTAATCAGCACATAAATTGGCCTATTGGTGCAGGACATGGGTGTATAGGTTGCTCTGAGCCTGATTTTTGGGATAGTATGAGAACTTACGAAGAACCTTTAAAATCACATTTATTTCAAAGCGTATTTAGCGGAATGGGTGCTGATGCTATGAGTGATAAAATAGGCATTGGTGTTTTAACTCTAACAGGAGTAGCAATAGCTGCTCACGCAACAATTTCAGCAATTAAAAAAGACAAGGAATAAAAAATGCAAAAAATAGTAGTAGATCCAATTACAAGAATTGAAGGACATTTAAGAGTAGAAGTAATAGTTGATGATGCAAATGTAGTAACTGATGCTTATGCGGGTTCAACATTATGGCGTGGAATTGAAACTATTGTAAAAGGAAGAGACCCTAGAGATGTTGGCTTTATGACTCAAAGAATTTGTGGAGTTTGCACTTATTCGCATTATAGAGCAGGTATTGAAGCGGCTGAAAATGCTTTAGGTATAGTTCCACCAAAAAATGCAAAACTTACAAGAACATTAATGAATGCAGCTTTATATATGCACGATCATTGTGTGCATTTTTATCAATTACACGGGCTTGATTTTGTTGATGTAGTGAGTGCTTTAAGTGCTGACCCAGCAAAAGCTGAAGCTGAAGCTTTAAAATGGTGTGATAAGCCTTTAGTTTGTGGTGTAGGAGAACTTAAAGCAGTTCAAGAAAAATTAAAAACATTCGTAGATAAAGGAGAATTAGGGATATTTGCGAATGCTTATTGGGGACATAAAACTTATCGCTTTAGCCCAGAGCAAAACTTAGTAGCGTTAAGCCATTATTTAGAATGCTTAAAAGTGCAAAGAACAGCAGCACAATTAATGGCTATTTTTGGTGCAAAACAACCACACCCACAAAGCTTAACCGTAGGTGGTGTAACTTGCGTTATGGATATACTTGACCCTGCTAGAATTGGCGAGTATAAAACTAAATTCTTAGAAATTAGCGATTTTATTCATCGTGCTTATTTAGCTGATATTAAGATGGCTGCGGCTGTTTATAAAAATGAGCCAAGTGTAATGAATGATGTTGGCGTTGATAATTTTATGTGTGCTGATGAGTTTTATTTAGGAGATGATTATTTATTTAAAGGTGGAATTGTAACTAATATGCTAAGCAATCCTGTATTAGGTGCTATTGATGAGAGCAAAATCACAGAAGAAGCAACAAGGTCTTGGTATAAAAACGATAAAGCATTACACCCTTATGATGGCGAACAAGAGCCAAATTATACAGGTCTAAAAGATGAAAAAACTCTAAACGCTAAAGGCGAATTAGAAGATTCTAAAGTATTTGATATGAATGGAAAATATAGCTGGATTAAAGCTCCAAGATATGATAATTTACCTGTTCAAGTAGGACCACTTGCTACTATAGTTGTAAATTATTTAGCTAAAAATCCAATCGTTACAAAAGAAGTTGACGCTTTATTAGCTGAATTAAATATTGAGCTTAAAGACTTACTTAGCACTTTAGGAAGAACTGCAGCAAGAATGATTGAAGCAAAAATAATAAGCGAACACGCACTTAAAGCTCTTGATAGTTTAGTTGAAAATCTAAAAGTAGATCAAAGCACTTGCGCTCCATATAAAATAGATAATTCTAAAGAATACAAAGGTCGCTTTATAGGTAATGCTCCTAGGGGAATGCTAAGTCATTGGATTAGAATTAAAGATGGTATAGTGCAAAATTATCAAGCAGTAGTTCCATCTACTTGGAATGCAAGTCCAAAAGATGCAAATGGTAAAATGGGAACTTATGAAGCTTGTTTAATTGGTCTAAAGATTGAAGATTTAACCAAGCCACTTGAAATTATTAGAAAAATCCATTCGTATGATCCTTGTATTGCTTGTGCTGTGCATGTATTAGATAAAAAAGGTAATAAGTTAGGCGAATATAAAGTAGGAGTTTGATATGAAACATTATGAGTTTTCAATAGGGCTTAGAGCAACTCATTGGCTAAGAGCATTTGCTATTTTAGCCCTTTGTATAAGTGGCTTTTATATTGCTAGTGTGTTTATTGCACCTGATAAATCAACCGAGCCAAATCTATTTATGCAGGCTAAATTTCGTTTCGTACATAATGTAGCTGGGTTTGTTTTATTAGCTTGTTTTATTTTTAAACTTTATCTTTTTATATTTGATAAGCTTAGTAAAAAAGAAAGAGTTAGTATTAAAGATTGCTTTAGTTTAAGAGTATGGATAGAGCAAATTAAGTTTTATTTATTTTTAGGAAAACACCCGCATTTAAAAGGTGTATATAATCCACTTCAATTTGTGAGTTATTTTTTCTTTTATATTGTTTTAGCATTATTAATAATCACAGGTTTTGTGCTATATATTAATGTTTATCACGAAGGTTTTGCTGGTGCAATAACTCCTTTTGTTAAACCATTTGAAGTAATGTTTGGCGGACTTGCAAATGTTAGGATAATTCATCATATTTTAACTTGGGTTACTATGATTTTTGTTGGTGTTCATATTTATATGGCAGTGTTTAATGCAATTAAAGGTAAAGATGGTGCAATGGACGCTATTTTTAGTGGATATAAATACAAATGAGAGTTTTAGTCCTAGGAATTGGAAATATTTTAATAGGAGATGAAGGAGCTGGAGTTGTTTTTCTTGAGTATTTTAGGAAAAATCTAGCTCCTAATATTTATATTAAAGAAGAATTTAAAAATCAAGATTCGCATCAATTAGTATTTTTAGACGGCGGGACGATGGCTATGAATTTAGCTCATATAATTGCTGATTTTGATAAGGTTTATGTGATTGATTGTATAAATGCTGATGATTTAGAAGTAGGCGATGTTGTGTTTTTTGACTATGACAAAGTGCCAAGTAATATAAACTATCAAGGAAGTGCTCACGAACTTGAGATGCAAATGATGCTTAATTTTATGAGTTTAGTAGGCGATTTGCCAGTTTGCAAAATCTTAGGCATTGTGCCTAAAAGACTTGAACCTATGAAAATATCTTTAAGCGATGAGGTTAAAAAATCTTTTGCTTTAATGCAAAAATGTCTTTTAGAAGAGCTTAAACAAGATGGATTTTTGTTAGAATTTAAAAATGATTTTAGTATAGAACAAGCGATAGAAAATTATAGGAATTTAAGCAGTGTTAATTAGATATGATTTCAAAATAAAATTAAAAGATTTCGGATTATTTTTACTAAAAATTGCCAAGATAAATAATGTAAATTATAAGCTTTATTATGAAGATGATGAGTTTTCTTTAGTTATAGATGATAATGAAGATAAAGTTTTAGCCTTTAATGAATATTTTAAAAAAATACCTTATTTTTTATTTTTAGAAGATTTTAAAATAGAGCTAGAAAATACACAGAAAACAAAAGAATTTGAAATTGAAATTCCAAGATTGCCTTTAAACTTATGTGATGAAGTTTTTGATGATTTAGGTTTAAATGAGTTAGATTATACTAAAACAACAAAAAGTGATTTTGTAATAATTGCTAATTATGAATTATTACAAAAGGCTTTTATTTGTGATAAAAATACTCAAATTTTACTTAATGCTTATGAAAAACCATTTGTAAAATTAGCTTTAAAACCACTTTATAAAAAAGCACATAATTTAGGAGATTTTTTATATGTATCATTTGCTAATAGCAAAAAGCTTTTTAATGAGTTAAAAAATGCAGATGAGCTTTATTTTGTAAAAAAGCCTAAAGATTTATTATTAATAGCTCCTTTTGCTGATACATTTTGTGTAATTAATAATCCGTATTCAAATCAATTATCAACTGCTTTTAATATTGATAAATTAAGCTTTAATGTCCCTAAAAATAAAGATGAATTAATAAAATTATTACTTAGCTTAGAACAAGGCGAAAAATTATTAAAAAATTATCAAGAAAAGTTCATTTTAAATGAGTTTAGTTTAGAAAATAAAAATATATTTTCATTAATAAAATTAGCAGATATTTTGTTAGATTCTGATATTTTAAAAGTAGTGCCAAATACTTATACAAAGGGAGTTAGAATTGATTGTGAGATTAATGAAGATGGCTTAAATGTAGCTAAGTTTATCTCATCAATTATGAGCTTTAGATTAGCAAACGCAGCTTTAATAGAAGTTGGTGTTTTTGAAGCACTTGTTTTAATGATAGGAAAACTTAACGAAAACGAGCGTGAGATTTGCTCAAAGCTTATGAATTATCAGAGTTTTTTAAATTACAATGCGTTTTTAAACAAGCAATTTAAGTTCAGTAAATGGGCTAATTGTGAGTGTTTTAATTAAGCTTAGTGGCAGGGTGCAAGGAGTTGGATTTCGCCCTGAAGTTTGCAAATTAGCCAAAGCAAAAAAGCTAAATGGCTATATCTTAAATGATACTTTAGGAGTTAGCTTAGCACTTGATTGTGATGAAAAAATAGCAAAAGTTTTTATAAAAGACTTAAAACAAATTCTTAAAAAAAATCGTCCATTAGCAAGTATAGAAAAAGTAAAAATAATTAAAACAAATGAAACTTATAATGATTTTGTTATTAAAAAACCAAGCAAAGATAAGCATAATCTTGCAGTGATTTTGCCTGATTTCGCTCCTTGTAAGGATTGTATAAAAGAGCTTAATAATCCTAAATTAAAAAGAAGATTTAATCATGCCTTTATAAATTGCACTAATTGTGGCACTAGATTTAGTGTAATTTCTAAAATCCCTTACGATAGAACAAATACTTCTATGAGTGTTTTTAAAATGTGTAAAAATTGCGATAGTGAATATAATAATCTTAATGATAGGAGATTTTACGCAGAGCCTATTGCTTGTAATGATTGTGGGGCTAAGCTTAATTTTGATTTAGCAAAGGCTGTTAAATATCTAAAAGCTGGAAAAATAGTAGCTTTAAAAGGTGTTGGTGGGTTTAATTTATTATGCAATGCTAATGATTTTAATGCGGTAAATAAATTAAGAATGCTAAAAAATAGAGCTTTAAAACCACTTGCAATAATGGTTAAAGATATAAAAATGGCGAAAAAATATGCTAGTTTTACTAAGTTTGAAGAGCGTATTTTAAAGAGCAAAGAGCGACCTATATTGTTACTAAAAAGCCTTAATCAGAGTGCTTTTAATATACATTTTGATTTTAAAAATATCGGAGTATTTTTGCCAAGTGCTCCAATATTTCATATATTATTTAAAGAGCTTGATTTTGCAATAGTAGCTACAAGTGCAAACAAAAGTGGCGAGATGATTTATTCTAAAAAAAGTGATTTTAAGATTTTAAAACCTGATTTAATAATAAATCATAATAGAAAAATAATTAACAAAATTGATGATAGTGTAGGGCAAGTTGTAGCCAATAAATACCATCATTTAAGAAGTGCTAGGGGCTTTAGACCTTTTTATTACGAGCATAAAATTAAAAAAAATATAAATATCCTAGCTCTTGGAATGGAAGAAAAAAACGAGTTTTTAATATACATAAATGGGTTTTGTATTAATTCGCCTTATATTGGGGATTTAAAGGATATTAGTGTTTATAATCATTTTGTAAAAACTCTAAGATTTTTTGTGAAAAATTATAAGATTAAATTTGATTATGTTTTGTGTGATTTACACCCACATTTCATTCATAGCGAAAAAATAACAAAAGAATTTGAAATAGGAATTAGCAAAAATACAAAGATTATAAAAATCTACCATCACGCAGCCCATGCGATGAGTATTGGACTAAGAAATATTAGAGCATTTTGTTTTGATGGAACAGGATATAAAAACAAACATCATATAAGTGGTGGCGAAGTGCTAGATATTACTAAAAACACTATAAATACAGCCTTTTGTTTTGATGAGTTTAAGCTAGTTAATGTAAAAAATAATGAATTATTAGCTTATAGTATTTTAAAAAAATACGAAATTCCGTGTGAAACTAATCTAAATTATGATATAGCATTGCAAAATTGCACTATAAATACTAGCTCATTAGGTAGAATTATTGATGCTTTTGCCTTTTTAGTTTTAGGGATTAAGAAAAATGAATTTGAAGCACATTCAGGAATGCTTATTGAGAGCTTTTATGATGAAAATATCAAAGATATTTACAAAATTGAGTTTAAAAATAATAAGATTATTTATAAGGATATTTTTGCAACTTGCTTAAATGAAAGCAAGGTTTTAGCTTGTTCAAAATTTATTAATACCATTGTTTATATTATTAAGTTTTTAAGCCCTAACAAAAGGGCGATTTTAAGTGGCGGGGTGTTTTGTAATAAAAGCATTTTAAATCTTTTGCTAAATGATAAAGAATACAAATTCTATACTCCAAAAAATGAAGCGATAAACGATGGCTGCATAGCTTTAGGGCAGTTAAACTATTTCTTAAACAATATGGATTTTAAGGATTAATTTATTATTTATTGTTAAAATCTCGCCTTTTTTTCAAGGAGAGAATATGAAAATATTACAAGAATTTAAAACATTTGCAATGCGTGGAAATGTTGTAGATTTAGCTGTGGGTGTGGTTATAGGAACTGCTTTTGGTAAGATTGTAAGCTCACTTGTGGCTGATATTATTATGCCTATTGTTGGAGTTTTAACAGGCGGAGTTGATTTTAGTGATTTAAAATTAGTTATTAAAGAAGGTGCTAAAGAAGCTGAAAATGTAACCGTTAATTATGGTTTATTTATTCAAAATATAGTTGATTTTTTAATCATTGCGTTTTCAATTTTCGTTGTTGTAAAGCTAATCAATAAGCTTAAAAAAGCAGAAAAAGAAGAAGAAAAACCAGCTCCTGCTCCAGCTCCAAGCGAAGATATAGTGCTGCTAACAGAAATCAGAGATTTATTAAAAAATAAAAACTAATTTTATTAGTATTAGCTATAATCTCCTAATTTAAAGGGGGATTTTATGCTAATTATTAAAAAATTAATTATATTTTTATTTTTTATAAGTTCTATAGAAAATATTGATAAATTAACACAATCTTCTAATATTAACGATAAAAATCAAGCTATTAAAATTTATAAATATTATTGCGACTTAAACTATGCCTTAGCTTGTTATAAGCTAGGTTTAGAATATTTTAATAATGAAAAATTATTTATAAAATCGTGTGATTTAGGATATGCAAATGCTTGCAATAAATTAGCTGATATTTATATTTTAGATATAAATAAAAATAGGTTTTATAATAAATTATCTTGCGAGTATGGTAATGATTTTGATTGTTTAGCTTCGTTTGATACAGATTCTATTGATTTTGATAGACTAGCTAAATATTGCAGAAAAAATAAAAAATATACTTGTGATTTTCTTAGAAAAGAAAGCATAAAACATAATAAAATTGATTATTTTGTAGTTTCTGATAAAAATTATGAAAGGCTTTATAAATTATGTAAAGAAGATAATTCTAAAGCTTGTTTTACTCTTGCATTAGAACTAAATAATATAAATATTTTTAGTGATATTTTATATAAAAAATCTTGTGAATTAGGTGAGAGTAAGGCTTGTATATTTTTAAAGGATAATAAATGAGAATTTTTATAATTATTATGATATTTTTTATTAATATAAATGCTAATGAGTTTTGTGATATTTTGGTTAAAAAATATGTAAAAGATTATGATTTTATAGATAAATTTAAGGATAAATGTAAAGCAATAAATGAGATTTATTTAAGTTTAGATAATAAAGAAAAAGACAAAATAAATAAAATATATTTAAAAAATTGTAATGATAAAAATTATAAATATTGTGATTATTTAAAACAACTTTATTTAAATTCTTTAATTACTGATAAAAATATTTATTTTAGAGCATTAGAGCTGGGTTGTTATGATAATAATTCTTGTTTTGATATAGTTTATGCTTTAATAAATGAGAATTCTAAAAATCAAGAATATTTTTATAAATTGCTTGAAAATAAATGTAATGAAGATAGTAGGTTTTGCTATGTTTTTATAAATTATAAATATAAAACTAATGATGATTTGATGTGTGAGAAAAACCCTAGCACTTGTTATGAATTAGCAGTTAATAAAGATGAAATTAAAAAGGCTAAATATTTAAGAAGAGCTTGTGATAATAATATAAATGAAGCTTGTATGCTAATAAAAGATTATAAAAAAGCGTGTGATAATAAATATGCTAAAGCTTGTGAAATTTTAGCTAAAGAATTTAATGATAAAAAGGATTATAAAGCTTTAAAGCATTATATGAAATTAGCTTGTAAGTATGGTGGAAGTTGTTATAGTTATGATTTTAATCAAGATAATATGCTTAATATTTATAAAGATGAATGCGATATAACAAAACTAAATTCTTGTAAAAAATATATAGAAAATACTACTAATTTAAATAAGGATTTTTACAATAATTATTCTAAAATATATGAGAATTTGTGTTTAAATAGCAATATTATGTTTTGTAAAGATGCTGTTATGATTGAATATAAAATGAAAAATTATAAAAGAGCAAAATATTTTATAGATTATATATGTTTAAAAAATAATGATTTATGTAAAGAATTATCAATTAATTATCTAAAAGATATTTATAAGGAGGAATTATGAAAAAGATTTTAATTTTATTTTTATACTTGTTTTGTTGTTATGCAGATGATGATTATGAATGTAAAAATAATGATTTAAATGCTTGTTATAAAGTGATAAAAAGTAGTCCTTCACCTATTGATTTTTGTCAAAATGTTGAAGAGTTTAATTATAAAAAAACTTGTGCTGAATATTTTTATGATATTACAAGAGTTGCTCATCAATATCAAGCTAAGGAATTAAGAGATAAGTTATATATGGATTTTCCAAAAGTTTGCATTGATTTTATATATGCTCAAAGACATCTTTCTAATACTATAATAGAAGAAAGTTTATCTATGGCTTGCGAAATAGATTATATAAAAGCTTGTGATTTATTGGTTGAGCAAAAAATGGTGGATAATGTTAAATATGTTGAAAAATCGTGCAATGCGGGAAATTATAATGCTTGTGTTGAGCTTGAATATATAAAATTAAAAAACAATAATTTAGCGTTAGCAGAAACCGAATGCTTACAAAATAATAATTGTGAAAAAGCTTTTAATGAAGGCACAAAAAATCAAGAAATTTTATTAAAACTATGTGAAAACAAAAATGAAAAAGCTTGTTTAAGATACGCTGAATTAAACGCTAGTAAAAACAATGGAAAATATGATGAATATAGTTTAAAAGCTTGTGAAATTAATGTTAATGTTTGTATGCAAAAAGCTAAATCTTTAGAGCAATTTTTACAATTTGATTTTGAAGGCAATATTAAAACACTTAAAAGATATTATGAAATAGCTTGTGAAAAAGGACTTGATATAGCCTGTGAAGAGTTTAAAAGGGTTGAAGCACTAAACCCAGATGATTATAAATTTGATGGTAAGGTAAAAACAATTAGGATTAAATTTTGATATTTTGATTAAGAATTTAAAATAGAAATTACAAGACTTATGAAATGCTAGTATTTTTGTAATTATAAAATAATTAAGGAGAAAAAATGTATATAGATGAAAATGTTTTGAAGTTTTATTTAGATGACAATAGTAATTATGAGAAGTTAAAACAAAGCAAGCAGGCTATTGGTGGGAGATTTGAAGGAGTTAGTAATATTTTAAGTAAAGCTAAAACAATAAAAGTTGATTGGAAAAATATACAAGAAGATATAAACAACTATATTGCTAAAGTTCAAAAGGAATTCCCAAAAGACAGTAGTAACCTAGATAAATATAAAAGTTGTGAACGAAATTTTGGGTTAGGTAGAGTGTTTGTTGTTGATAAAAAGTTAATAGGTATGACAAATCAAAATGATGCTTTCAAGAAAAGACTTAGTGAAATAGAAGAAGATTTTGTCTTAAAATTACTTTTTGTTATGAGTGGTTATGATTTTGATACTAAAAAAGTAGTTAATGAATATAGAATTTTAAGTAATAAACAAAAAGAATATGATTTTGAAGGTTCTACATACTCTCAAAGGACTTGTGCTTGGATTAATTCTCATTTCTCTGATAATACTTTATTTATAGAATTTGTTGATTTTATAAAAAATTGTAAAGAGAAATATGATGGTGCTAACATAGATAGAACAAATATAGCACTATGCTATCCAGGTAGGGTAACTGATGCAAAGATTAATAATTTTAATGCAGTGCAAGAAGATTATAAAAAACAGCAAGAGATTTTGAATTTTCGTTTCCCATATAAGTTCATGTGGATGTGGGCGAATGCTGATAATGTAATACACCCTATAAGCTTAGATGCTTTTAGAAATTTTTTAAAATCTGATTTTATGCAAGAGATTTTTAAAGAGTTATCAAAAGATGAAAACTTTAAAAAATTAGAGTGCGGATTAAAATATAAAGATAATAAAAAAGATATTAATAAAGAAGAATTTAGTAATTTTGAGTTAGAAAAATATGCTGAAATTATCACTGATTGTCATTTTGATAGTTTTCCAGCAATTTGGCAACAAGTAAGTGATAAAATATATAGCAATTTTTTTCAAAGTGATAGTGACAAAGTAAATAATTTACAAACACTCTCAAAAGTTATATCATTTTTATGTATAGGAGAAACCGATATGAAAAATATCTCAGATTTACTTAAAGCTCATAAACAAATCATACTTTATGGAGTGCCAGGGACAGGCAAGACTTATTCAGCTAAAAAAGTGGTATATGATTGGATAGATGATGAAAATAAAATAGACAAAGATGATATTAAAGAATTTATCAAACCTTATAGATTTAAAAAAGAAGATGAAGAACCAAGTAAAAATATTGTTTGGGATATAGTGCAGTTTCATCCAAATTATTCTTATCAAGATTTCATAGGTGGTATAGCTCCAAATGTAAAAAATGATGGTAGTCTATCTTATACGCTAAATCATGGGATATTTAAGAAGTTTTGTTATTGTGCAGCTGAATCATTAGAAAATAATGAAAATAAAAAATTTATTTTTATAATAGATGAGATAAATAGGGCTAATCTTAGTGAAGTATTTGGGGAGCTACTTTATGCTCTTGAGTATCGTAATGAGAGTGTAAGTGTAGCTAATTTTGATGAGTTTTGCATACCTAGCAATGTCTATATCATAGGCACTATGAATAATGTGGATAAAAGCTTGGCTACATTTGATCTAGCACTTAGAAGAAGATTTGGCTTTTATGAAGTGGGTGTGGATTATGGTGCTATATACAATGCTTTTGAAGAAAGTAAACAGCCAAACAATATAGATAGCTATATCCAAAGATGTATAGAACTAAATTATTTTTTATCAGGTAGTGAAGATTTAAGCGATTATGAAGATAAGAAAAAGAAAGAGTTAGAAGCTATAAAGCTAGAAAACACTCAAGATTATTACAAAATTGGTCATGCGTATTTTATGAAAATAAAAAGCTTTATGGATAAAGATGAGTTTGTCATAAACCCACAACACTTAGAAAAGCTTTGGATTTATCATATTGAGCCACTTTTGATGGAATATCTAGGATTAAGCTATGATGATAATAACATTAAAGAAAGAATTGGCAAAATAAAAGAATATTTTACAAAAAAGTTAGATGAAGAATGAAATTTAAAGATTCTTGTATAAATGGTTGCGAAAAGACTTTTGGAACTTATGATGGCTTGTATGATTTTTTAAAAGTAGTAGATGAGCTAAAAGCTAGTAAGTTAGATTTTGTAAGCATTGATAAAAAATCATATCAAAAAGATGATGTAAATATCATTGATTATGGTTTTATAAGTGGTAAAAGTGCTACTTTTTATACTTCTTATTATGTAGGCTTTTATTCAAAAGGAACTATAAATATCACTATTTCTCCACGCTTTGGAGATAATATTAGGGATTATCTTTACTCATACGCTTTAGGGCTTTATCTACCTAAAAGCGTAACAGGTTCAGCAAGTTCTGAGCATAATCACTGGCTTTTATGTATGCTTTGGGTTGGCTCGCTTGAATACGCCTTAAACAAATCAAACATCCCTAAAAACTACGAAAGAATAAAGAAAAATCAAAAGTATTTTAAAGGTAGCCTAGATATATCAAATCATATAAACCATAACCTTGTAAATGCTAATAGATTTTATTGTTCTTACTCAAAACAAACTTATAATACACCTATAAATAGAGCTATTTTAAAGGCATACAATCATCTTTTAAGGTTGGGTTTTAGTAATATGTTAAATAGTGTTTCATCACACATTCAAATGTTAAGAGATTTTAAAGTTGGTGATGATGTGAGATTAGATGAACTAAAAAGCATACACTATACCCCACTAAATAAAGCTTATCAAAAGGTAGTATCCCTAAGCGAGCTAATCATCAAAAATCAAGGCTCAAAATCAAGTTTTGATAATTCTAATGGTTTTGGATATTTTTTGGATTTAAGCGAAGTTTGGGAAGGGTATTTATATAAGCTAATGAGTAAAAATTTGCAAGGTTTTAAGGTTGTTAATGGTAATTTTGCTAGTAAAAATTATCTTTTTAATGATAATAAAAGAGAGCTTAGACCTGATTTTTTTATCTATAAAGATAGTAAGCTCGTAGCTGTGCTAGATGCAAAATATAAAAATTATTCTTGTTTTGGTCAAATATCTTGTGTGGATGGTGCTATAAGTAGAGAAGACTTGTATCAAATGAGTGCTTATATGTATAGGTTTAATGCACCTTTGGGGATATTTTTATCTCCTAATACTGATGATGTGGCTATGGAGCAAGTAACTGGTAAAGATAGCAAAATGGCTATTTTAGGGATTAATTTAGATAGTATCAAAGAAGATGAAAGTTCAATATTAGAATTAAAAAGCAAAGAACAAAGTTTTATAAGTAATTTATTACATTTATTAAAAGATTATTAATATAAAAATTATTTTAATATTTGTAATTTTTAATAATTTTATATATATTTCTAATAAATTTCATAAATTATTGGCGGATTTAAATGTTAGAAAACGAAACTAGAGCAAAATACATTGATATAAAGCTAGAAAACGCTGGGTGGCTTAAGGAAAACATTAGGAAAGAGTATTATTTTACTGATGGTAGGATACTAATCGGCGGTAAGCGTGGGGCTAGAAAATTCGCTGATTATTTACTTCATCACAAAAACAACAACCTAGCAATAATAGAAGCAAAAAGGATAGGTAAAGACTGCCAAGACGGCTTACAGCAAGGCAAAGAATATGCAAAAATCCTAAATATTCGCTATGTATATTCAACAAATGGGCGTGAGCTTTATGAGTATGATATGAGAGCTTCAAAGGGCGAATTTATAGATGAGTTTCCAACTCCAGATGAGCTATATCAAAAAACTTTTGGCGACTTAGCAAAGCAAAAACTTCTAAGCCAAAAAGAGCTAGTAGTAGAAAACAAACAGTTAAGATACTATCAAAAAATAGCCGTTGATAGCGTGATAAAAGGCATTTTGCAAAACAAATCAAGAATGCTTCTAACCCTAGCCACAGGCACAGGCAAGACCACCATAGCCTTTGCGATAGTTACAAGACTACTTAACGCTGGATGGAACAAAAATAGCGCCCCAAGAAAGCCAAAAATCCTTTTTCTATGCGATAGAATAAGCCTAAGAAATCAAGCCTTAGGAGAGTTTAACCCTATAGAAAATGACTGCGTTAGCCTAGAATCAAGCCAAAAAGATGGCATGATAAAAAGTGCAAATGTGTATTTTGGAATATATCAAAGCCTAGCTAGTGAAGACAAAAATTACAATGAGCTTTATACTAAATTCCCAAAAGATTTTTTTGACCTTATAATCATTGATGAGTGCCATAGGGGCGGAGCGAACGAAAATGGCTCGTGGCAAGAGATTTTAAAATACTTTGAAAGTGCCACCCAGCTAGGTTTAACAGCCACACCAAAAAGAGATGATAATATAGATACTTATAAATACTTTGGCGAAAGTATCTATAAATACAGCCTAAAAGACGGCATAAACGATGGATTTTTGACCCCGTATAAGGTAAAAAAGCTAAGCACAAGCCTAAGCGATGGCTATATTTATAGCACTGGCGATATAGTAAAAGGAGAGCTAGAAAAACCACGCTATAAATTTAGCGAGTTTGAAAAAAACATAAGCATACCAGCCTACAACGACCTAGTAGCAAGGCTAATCCTAGAAAATATGGAAGATTCTATGGATAAGACCATCATCTTTTGTGCTAATCAAAAACACGCAAGTGAAATAAGACACTACATTGATAAACACAAAAGCGTAAATCACAATGATTATTGCGTAAGAGTTACTAGCGATGAAGGTAAAATCGGGCTTGATTATCTAAGCCTTTTTCAAGACAACGACAAAGCCTACCCAGTAATACTCACAAGCTCAAAAATGCTAACCACAGGAGTAGATGCTAGAAATGTTAGAAATATAGTTTTACTTTCAAACATCGCATCTATGGTAGAGTTTAAACAAATTATAGGTAGAGGAACTAGAGTTTATAAAGGCAAGGATTTTTTCACGATAATTGATTTTACTAACTCAACCGAGCTTTTTTATGATAGTGAGTGGGATGGCGAGATGATGAGTGATGAGCCCATCAAGCTAAAGCCAAAGAGCAAAGAAGAAAAAGAACCGAAAGAAATCATAAAAAAGCCTAGCAAAAATAAGCCTGTGGTATATCTTGGCAAATACCCAAGATTAGAAAAGGTAGAGATAAAATACACCCTAAACGATGATATCCCACTAGATACAAAAGAGTTTTTAGAAGCAGTGCTAGGTAAAGTTAGAGCAGTCGTAGCAAACGAGCAAATGCTAAGGCAGATTTGGAGTGAGAAAAAAACTAGGCTTGAGTTTTTAAAGACTTTAGAAGCAAATGGTATAAGCGATGAAGACTTAGAAGAGCTAAAGCATGTTTTACACGCAAATGATTGTGATTTGTATGATGTGTTTGCTTATCTTAGTTTTGGGGCGTTTAAAAAGAGCAGAAAGGATAGAGTGCAAAGCCTTAAAAATACGGAGTTTATAAAGGATATCAAAGATGATAATGTTATGGCTTTTATGAATTTCTTGCTTGATAAATATGAAAGATTTGGCATAAAAGAATTTGATGCAGGGCTTGGCACCTTGCTAACAAATAGCACGCTAGATAAGGATAAAATCGCACAAGGCTTTGGCTCAAAAGAGCTACTCAAGGCAAGTTTTGAAAAGCTCCAAGAAGAGCTTTTTAGGGTATGATTGTATTAAATATTTAAATACCAAGGAAGTTAAATGAATATAGTTATAAATGATTATAAAGGTTTAAAGCAACAAAATATTGATTTTAGCTTAAATAAACACATTGTATTAATCGGAGAAAATGGATGTGGTAAATCAAGAATCCTAGAAAGTATTTTTCAAAATTATCTTGATAGTGATAATTTAAAAATTATATGTTTTTCATCTGGTCAGAATGAAAAATTTTCTAATATTTTTAAACAATACACAAACAAAGCAAAAAAATATGATATAAATGAAGCTTCTTTAAACAGTAGTTTGAAATCTTTTTATTTTACAAAAAATTGGATTAAACTTTTAATATTTTTTGCGATTGCTACAAAAACAAATTCAAGAACATTAGATTTTTTAAAAACTAAACAAATAAATATAGAAAATATTCAACTTGTATTTTATTTTAGAGTATTATCTAGATTGGTAATAAAAATTAAACAAGAAATTGAAACTGAAGAAAAAGGCATTATGTTAGAAAACGCTTTAATTCGTACAATATACTATGATAAATTAGTAAAAATGATAGATTATTTAGATGGTAAAGATTTTAGCTCCGAGCTATACAATATAAAACAAAAAAAGATTAAATTGTCAAAAAATAATTTTTATGATATATTTGGTAGAAATTCTGAAGAAATTTTTACATTCTTTGCTGTTGCTACAAATAATTCATTAAATATTAATTTAAAAGATATTGATTTACAATTTGATGAAGAATTAAATTTTAAAGATTTAAGTGATGGAGAATATCAACTTTTAGCATTATATTCAATATTAGATTTGTTTGATAGCCAAAATACTATTTTTTTGTTTGATGAAATAGACTCGCACTTACACTATAAAAATAATCAAAAATTATGGAATAATCTAAACAGCATAGAAGGATATTCCATTTCTACTTCTCATATTGTTGAAACAATAGTTGGAAATAATATAGAGACTATTAAAATAGTTAAAAATGGAAATATACAAAGCAAATATATTTTAAATGAAATTATAGATAGACTTGAAGATTTAACAATTAACACAACATGCCAATACTATATAGCTTTAAAATGTGAAAATATTGTATTAATAGATGATACTAATGATTGGGAAATTTTTAAATTTTTATGTCAAGTTAAAATAGATGATGACTTAACAATCTTAGATAAAATTTATCCAATTAAATGCAATTCTGGATTTAAATCTGAATATGAAATATTTGGTTTTGCAAAACTACAATGGCTTGAAAGCTATTGTAAATTTATTAATACAAATGATAAATGCTTACAAAATATTTTCATGTTATGTGATAAAGATTGTTATAATACTAATGACATAAAAGATGATTTAACATTGAAATGGAATAAGAATATATACAAACAGAAATATAATGTTATATCTCATTTTTTAGCTTGGAAAAGAAGAGAAATTGAAAATTATTTAATATCATACACAATGTTAAAAAAATATAACAAGTTACATGAAATAAATAATGATAGTTTAGCTGTTTTACAACATATTAAAGAAAATGATAATTGCGATAGCCTAACCGATATAAAAGAGTTGAGATGTAAAGATATTATTCAAAGTATATATTCTAATGATAAAGGTGATGATTTAAATAAAATTCAAGAGGTAATATCTTGCATTCCTAAGGAAGAAATCTCTGATGATATTGTGAAGATGTTTAATTTTTTAAAAAAACAAATTAACAAAAAAAGGTAAAAAATGACAAAATTACCGAATGGTTGGGAAGTTAAAAAGCTTGAAAACATTTGCAAACTTCAAAATGGTTTTGCCTTTAAAAGTTCATTATTTTCTAAAAATGGTGTGCCTATTGTTAGGATAAAAAATATCCAAAATGAAAAAGTTGTTTTAGAAGATTTAGTTTATTGTAATCCAAATGATTATGAGAATGATTTAACAAGCTACACAATTTGCAAAAACGATATTTTAATCGCTATGAGTGGTGCGACAACAGGTAAAATCGGTTTGTATGATTTAGAAGAAAAAGCATACTTAAATCAAAGGGTGGGGCTTTTAAGAATATCTGATGAAGTTACTAGAAAATATATTTTTTGGTTTTTATACTTTAATAGCGGTAAAAATTTAAATATAGCTTTGGGTGCAGCTCAACCAAACTTAAGTACAGCTCAAATTCATAATATCCAAATCCCGTTGCCATCACTTAAAGATCAAAGGAAAATTGTAAAGATACTTAATGAAAAATTTGCAAGTATTGATGAGAGTATAAGGCTAGCTAAAGTTGATTTGCTAAGCCTTGATGAGCTGTGGCAAAGTATCCTAAATGATAGCTTTAACCCCCTAAAATCAAAGCTAGACAACGACACCTACACACTCCCACCCACTTGGAAATTGGAAAAACTCGGAGATATTGCAACCACTTCAAGTGGTGGGACACCTAAAAGAACAAATAAAGAATATTGGGAAAATGGCACAATCAATTGGCTTAAAAGTGGTGAATTGAATGATTATCTCATAAACAATGTAGAAGAAAAAATTACCCAAATAGGTTTAAATAGTTCATCGGCTAAAATATATCCAAAAGGAACATTATTAATAGCTATGTATGGGGCAACTGCTGGAAAATTAGGGATTTTAAACATTGAAACTTCAACAAATCAAGCAGTGTGTGCTATTTTTAATAAAAATATTAAAAATGTGTGTTTTAAGGAAAATTATCTTTTTTATTATCTTTTGTTTAAAAGAGATAAAATAATTTTAGACTCTTTTGGTGGAGCTCAGCCGAATATTAGTCAAACATATGTTAAAAACATGCAAATCCCGTTGCCACCATTAAAAGAGCAAGAGTGTATCGCAAAAGAGCTAGAGAGCAAAGCAAAGACCATAAAAGAACTAAAAGAGCTTTATGTAAAAAGGCTAAAAGATTATGAAGAGTTAAAAGAAAGTTTATTAGACTTAGCCTTTAAGGGTGGGTTGTGAGTGGAATTTAGATCCGTAATTTAGTTTAAATTTCGTTTGTTTAGAGAATGGAATTTGAATTAGGAATTTCGTTTGTTTATAATTTCAAACAAGTGACATTTGAGCCAAAAATACACGAAATAAATTCTAAGCTTGATATGTTAAAAAATCTCGTAATTTTTAACATAAAAGCTTAATATGTTAAAAAATTCAAAAAATTTTAACATATCAAAAAGATATAAAAGGACAAAAATGCAAAAAAATATGACTATTGAGTTTTTGAGTTTTAGCTTAGAAAATCAAGCTGATTTTTTAGATGTTGTATATAAAGATGAGAATATTTGGCTTAGCGTATCATTAATGGCGAAGCTTTTTGAATGTTCTAATGATAATATAAATCTACATTTAAAAAACATCTATAATGATGGTGAGCTAGATAGATTTTCAACCACCGAGGATTTCTCGGTGGTTCAAAAAGAAGGCTCAAGAGGGGTTAAAAGAACTATGCCTTTTTATAATCTTGATGCGATTATAAGCGTTGGATATAGAATAAATTCTAGCAAGGCTACGCAATTTAGAAAGTGGGCGACACAAGTTCTTAAAGAATTTAGTATAAAAGGCTATGTTTTAGATAAAGAACGTTTAAAAAATGGCGGGGTTTTAACGCAGAATTATTTTGATGAATTGTTAGAAGAGATTAGAGAAATTAGGGCTAGCGAGCGTATGTTTTATCAAAAAATCACAGATATCTATGCTACTTCAATTGATTACAATAAAGATGACAAGATAACAAAAGATTTTTTTGCACAAGTTCAAAACAAATTACATTATGCTATACATCAGCATACAGCAGCTGAACTAATCAAAGCTAGAGCAAATGCTAATATGTCACATATGGGACTTACAAGTTGGAAAAATGCTCCAAGTGGTAAGATTTTATTAAGTGATGTAGTAATTGCTAAAAACTATCTAACACAAGAGGAGTTAGGCAAATTAAATAGGCTAGTTACAATGTATCTTGATTATGCTGAAGATAGAGCAAAAAACAATCAAGTAATGACTATGCAAGATTGGAAAAATAAACTTGATAGCTTTTTAGAATTTAATGAAAGAGAAATTTTAAAAGATTTTGGCAAAATAAGTAAAAAAATAGCCGATGATTTTGCTAAAGATGAGTTTAATAAATTTAGAGTTAGACAAGATAGAGAATATATCTCTGATTTTGATAAAGAAGTGGCAAAAAAGCTAAAAGGACAAAAATGCAAAATAAAATAGACCAAATAACAGATATTTTAAGGTGTGATGATGGTATCAGTGGGGCTATGCATTATACGGAGCAAATTAGCTGGATACTATTTTTAAAATTCTTAGATGATTATGAAAAAGAGCTTGAAGATAAGGCGTTTTATGATGATAAAGAGTATGTAAGTATACTAGATGACAAATACGCCTGGAGCAGTTGGACAGTCTTTAATAAAGACAGTAAATTGCATCAAAAAAATGCTTTAAGTAGTAGCGATTTGATAGACTATGTAAACAATGAACTTTTTACTTACCTAAAAAGCTTTAAAAGTAATGATAATTTTAAGAGTATTGAGTATAAAATTGGCGGTATTTTTGAAGGCATAAATAATAGAATAGTTAATGAACAAACTTTAAGAGATATCATAAATATCATTGATGAATGTAACTTTAGTAAAGATGATGATGTGTTTGCACTAAGCCTAGTGTATGAAAAACTGCTAAAAGATATGGGGAGCGATGGGGGAAATAGTGGGGAGTTTTATACCCCAAGACCACTTATAAAAGCTATCGTTGAAGTGATAAACCCAAAGGCAAATGAGCGTGTGTATGACCCTGCCTGTGGTAGTTGTGGGTTTTTGTGTGAGAGCTTTTTGCATGTGATGAGAGATAAAACAAGCCTTAGCAATGATGAGATAGATTTTATACAAAATGACGCCTTGCACGGCAAAGAAAAGACCCCACTAAGCTATGCAATGGGTGTAATGAATATGATTTTGCACGGCATAAAATCCCCAAATATCATTAAAACAAACACACTAAATAAAAAAATCACCGACATAAGCGAAGATGATAGATATGAAATAATTCTAGCAAATCCACCATTTGGAGGCAAAGAAAAAGAGCAAATCCAAAACAACTTTTTAGTAAAATCAAACGCCACTGAGCTACTATTTTTACAACATATCCTAAAAAGCCTTAAAATAAACGGCAGATGTGCTGTGGTAGTGCCTGAAGGAGTGCTGTTTCAAAACTCAAACGCCTTTACAAGTGTAAAGCAAGATTTAGTAAATGAGTATAATTTGGAGTGCGTTTTAAGCCTTCCTAGTGGGGTATTTTTGCCTTATAGTGCGGTGAAGACTAATGTGCTGTTTTTCTCGCTTGGTAAAAGATTTTTAAATGATAGTGATGAGGTGTATTATTATGAGCTAATACCACCTTATAAACTAACTAAAAATAAGCCTTTAGAGTATGAGCATTTTAAAGATTTTCTAACTTGTATTAAGAAGCGTAAGGTTACTAATAATTCTTGGCTTGTAAGTAAGAGCGAACTTGCTCTTAAAAACTATGATTTAAGTGCAAAAAATCCAAACATAAAAGAAGAAAAAGAGCTAAGAAGTGTAGATGAAATTCTAAACTCACTTAGCAAAAACATAGCAAAATCAAGCGAACTTTTAAAAAAGCTAGGTATTTAAGCTTTGTGGAAAAATATAATAAACGAAAAAAATCGTTGAGTGATTTTAATAAATATAAATTTTAATTATTTGCAGTGGAATTTAAAATAGGAATTTCGTTTGATATTTGTAATTTAAGCTTATTTTGTATATGATAAATATTTTAAAAATTAAAAGGAAATAAAATGATTAAAATACCATCTAATTCAATAACTAAAAAAGTAGGTTTTATATTTTTACTTGCAATACTACTTCAAATACCATTGTTTTTCATAAACGGCATAATAAATGAGAGAAATGATACTTATGAAAATATGGTTGATACTCTAGGTAATGAATGGGGCAAAAAGCAAACAATACACGGGATTTTTCTAGTAATAAATGGCACTAAAGAGCAAAATATAAAAGATGAAGAAGGCAATATAATTACACAAAAAGTCCCTTACGAAAAAATCATAATCCCAAGCCAAATTGATGTAAAAATTGATATTTTAGATGAGATTAGACAAAAAGGAATATATAAAGCTAGTGTTTATAACGCAAATGTTAGCATTGGTGGTAATTTTGCTGAATTAGATGAAAAATTACCGCAAGATTTTGATGAAATTTATTTATCTTTAGGTTTATTAGATGCAAAATCATTAGTAAATATCTCAACTTTTAAACTAAATGGCATTGATTTAAAACCCAACGCAGGGACAAATAGTAAAAATTCTCATTTAAGATATGGGGTTTCATCACTGATAAATAAAAATATTTTGACAAACAATACACCTTTTGAAATTTCTTTCACATTAAGGGGTTCAAAAGGTATAGAAATACTTCCTTTAGCACAAAAGAATACCTTAGATATTAATTCAAAAGAAAGCAAGCCTAGTTTTTATGGGACATTGCCTGTTAGCAAAAATCTTGATAATAACGGCTTTAATGCAAAATATGAAATTATGCCATTTACTATGAATTATCAAAAAGCTATAAATAATTCAAATCATTATCTAAATGATAATCTAATAGGCATTAATCTATACGAAGGCATTACTCATTACAGACAAGTAATAAGAGCTGCTAAATACAGCATATTATTTATAATGCTTAGTTTATTTGTGGTTTATGTTTTTGAAATTTTAGGCAAAAAACCAACCCATTATATCCAATACGGAGTTGTTGGATTTTCGCTAACTTTGTTTTATTTAGTTTTGCTTTCAATGTCAGAATATTTTAGTTTTGAACTTGCCTATATTATCGCTACATTAATGGTCGTAATACCAAACGCACTTTATATAAAAGCTCTTACAAATAGCAAAAAATTTGGTTTTGGAATGCTGCTATTTTTAGGCGGTGTTTATGCAGTATTATTTTCTGTGCTTCAAATGGAGCAATTCGCACTAATTACTGGAACAATTCTTATAATGATAGTTTTATATGTTCTTATGTATATTACAAAAAATATTGATAATTTTTTGGATAAAAAGGCTGAATAATTAGGATATTAAAGGATAAAAAATATTGAAATTCCGATTTTAAATTCCGTTAAAATTTAATGTATTTTCAAGATATTTTAAAAGGAATTTAAATTAGGAATTTCAATTTTATTTTTAGTGATTTTTAAATTTAAATATTTTTACTTTTAAGGATAACAAAATGGCTTTAAAAGGTTTTTTAGCAAAAGCTAATATGGTTTTTAAAAATACGCTTTTTTATCTAGCTTGGTTTTTGTTTTTTATACCATTTTATATAGGAGATTTTAGCTATATTCCTTGCTTTCTATTTGCTTTTCTTTTTTCTAGGATTTATTTTTTGCTATCTCAAGATGATTTAGATAGTAAGATAATCTTGCAAGATAAATTTTATTTGCTTTTAAGACATATTTCGCTTTTTATATCGTGTGTTTGTCTTGCTAAGATTATTTATAATTTTTGTCTTTATGATAAAAGCGTTTATAAGAGCATTGATACTCTTGAAAATCTCGTGTTATTTGCGATATTTGGCTTTGTATATTTATATACTGCTAGAAAAAACTATAATGTTTATTTTAAAAAATACTTAGCTTTAACTTTGGCTATGCTTTGTGCTTGGTGGTATTATGATGATTTTTTAAAACAACCCAATGAGCTTATAACAAGGATTTTAAAGTCAAATTTAAAGTGTAGTAACCTTGAAAGAGTTTGCCTTGTGCTTGATAAAAGCATATTAGATGATATAAATAATGATATAAAAGGCAAAAGCTATAATGAGATACAAAAGACTTTAAGCCAGTTAGAATTTAAAATGAAAAATGAATATTTTTATTTTACTAAAATACTTTTGGGCAAAAGTGTTAGCATTAGGCTTGAATTAGAAGATGATAAGATAATTGAGATTATAGTTTCTAGGTTTTAAATTATAGCTTTATTGGAAAATAATATTTTAAATCCTAATTAAATATTAGCAAAATTAAAATCTTAATTTTGCCCTAAAATAGGGCAAAATTTATAAGTAACCATAAAAACTCGCAAGAAAATATCCAAAAATACTTGAAGTAATAACACCTATAAAACCAGGAATAATAAAACTATGATTTATTACAAATCTTCCTATACGAGTTGTTCCGCTTCTATCAAATTGAATAGCTGCTAAATCACTTGGATATGTTGGCAAAATAAAATAGCCATAACAAGCTGGTGCGAATGCTAAAATAACAGCTGGATTAACTCCTATATTTAAAGCTAGTGGCACAAACGCTACAAGTGCAGCTGCTTGAGAATTTACTAATTTAGAAATTATTATTAAAACTATTGCGTAAGTCCAAGGATATTCGCTTAATATATTTCCTGAGCTATCTTTTATCATTTGAGTATGTGTTGCAACCATACTATCAGCCATCCAAGAGATTCCAAATACAGCCACAAGAGCAACCATTCCAGATTTAAATATCTCACTTTTTGAAATATTATTTGCATTAGTTTTTGTAAAGATTATTATTAATGAACCTGCCAAAAGCATAAAAATTTGAATTACTTCAACCATTCCTAAAGGTTTTGCTTGTTCTTTTTTATCGCTAAAAATAATTTTTGCATTTTCAAATTTTTCATTATTAATAATTACATAGTTATTTTCTTGTGTTATTTGTAGATTATTATCAATGCTAATTGCTTTTATATTTTCTTTCGTGCTTTTTACTTTACCATCTTTAATAGTTTTATTTAATTCATTATAAGTAATTATGAGATTTGAATTCTTAATAGGTATTTCTTTTATTGTTTTAGCATTGTTATCTACGATTAAAATACTTGCTGAATCAACTTTTGTATTAAATGCAGGTCGTAGATTTGAAAAATATCCTAAAATAGCAACTAAGGCAATAGCGCCTAAAAATATCCACATTGATAACCAAGCACTATTAGGTAATTTTTCACCTATTAATGATTTGCACCCACCACCATAAACATATTTTTTAAATTCTTCATCTTTAATTTTTTCTTGAAATTCGCTATCTTTATCTAAATCTTTACCCCTAAACCAGCTAAATATTCCAACGCAAAGCACTCCTAAATAAGTTGATGGTATTGTAATTTTAAGTAAGTCCAAATATCCATCAAATCCTGCTAAGTGATGATTACTATTAATAATAAATGCTGTTAGAGTTACTACAGCCACTGATACTGGGCTAGCAATTATTCCAAGTTGTGCTGAAACACTACTTGCCGCCATCGGTCTTTCAGGTCTAATATTGTTTTTAATAGCTATGTCATATACAATAGGTAAAATTGTATAAACAACATGCCCTGTGCCACAAAGAATTGTTAGGGTGCAAGTTGTAATTGGAGCTAAAATACTAATATATTTTGGATTTTTTCTAAGAATTTTTTCAGCTATTTGAAGCATTACATCAAGACCACCACTGGTTTGAAGTGTTGCGCTAGCCACAACAACTGCTAAAATAGTTAGCATAACATCAATTGCTGGTTTTCCTGGTTTTACACCAAAGCCAAAAATCATCACAATAAGCCCAACGCCACCTAACATTCCAAGAGTAATTCCACCTTTTTTTGAGCCATAAAATAGGCAAATACATACAATAGCTAGTTGTATAGCAAATTGTAAAGAATTAGGTAAATTTATAAGAATATCCATTTTTTATCCTTTAATTAAAAAAAATTGATAAATTTTATATTTAAAAGTTAAATATTTAAATTAATTTTAAAAATTAAGTTTTAATTAATTTAAATATTAGTATTAAATTTTTTACTTGGAATTTGGTCTATTATTTATAAAATGATTTTTGTTGCCATTGTAAATACTTTTACTTAGTAAAATGTGAAAAATTTAAGGAGTAGGTAATGAAAGTAATCATTGAAGCAAAAGCAAAAATTATGGCTGAAAACGAAAATCAAGCAAAAATTAATCAAGAGTTTTTTAAAAAATCTAATTTATATTGCCTTAATTTTATGAGCTCTCCTGGTAGTGGTAAAACCACTCTACTTGAGTATATTATAAAAAATAATTTATTAAAATTATGCGTAATTGAAGGGGATTTAGAGACTAATAAGGACGCTGATAGGATTATAAAAGCAGGTGCTAAAGCATATCAAATAAGCACAGGTCAAAGCTGCCATTTAGACGCAAAAATGATAGATTTAGCTCTAAAAAATCTTGATATTAGTAATTCAGAGTTTTGTGTAATAGAAAATATAGGCAATTTAGTATGCCCTGCATCATATAAATTGGGCGAGAATTTAAATGTTGTGCTTTTATCAAGTCCTGAAGGAAGTGATAAAGTAGCAAAATATCCTGTTATGTTTAAAAGAGCTGATGTGATAGTATTAACTAAAATGGATATAGCAAAATATTTTGATTTTAGCCTAGAAACTATCACGCAAGAAGCAAAAAAATTAAATCCAAATGTAAAAATCTTTTGTGTAAGTAGCACTACAGGCGAAGGAATTGCCGAGCTTTGTGAATATTTTAAATCTTTAAGGAGTTAATATGTGTTTATCTATACCATCAAAAGTTTTAAGTGTTGATGAAAATAATTTTGCACAGGTTGATACTTTAGGCATTAAGCGTGGGGTTAGCCTTGATTTGATACCTGAGCAGGTTAATGTGGGAGATTTTGTATTAATTCATGTTGGTTTTGCTATGCAAAAAATTGATGAAGCAGCTGCTAAAGAAAGCTTAGAATTATATAAGCAAATTGCAGATGAGATAGGTAGCGAAGAGATTGAAAGTAGGTTTTTATGAATTACATAAAAGAATATAAAGACGCAAATATTATTAATAATTTAAAAAAACTAATTAATAATGTTAAGCTTGATAGGGTTTATAATGTAATGGAGATTTGTGGCGGGCATACACATTCACTTATAAAATATTCAATCCCTTCTCTTTTGCCTAATATTAACTTCATTCATGGGCCAGGTTGTCCTGTTTGTGTAATGCCAAAAAGTAGGCTTGATGAAGCTATTTTTTTAGCAAGTATGGAAGGTGCTATTTTTTGCACGCTTGCTGATTTGATTAAAGTTCCTGCTAGTAATACGAGTTTAGAAAAATTAAGAGCGCAAGGCAAGGATATTAGAGCGCTTTATAGCCCACTAGAAGTATTAAAAATCGCAAATGAAAATAAAGATAAAAAGATTATATTTTTTGCAATAGGTTTTGAAACTACTACTCCTATGAGTGCGGTTTTGATTGAAAAAGTGCTTGAAATGGGGCTTAAAAATGTATTTTTTCATATAAATCATGTAAGAGTTCCTGAGCCTATTGAAGCCTTATTAAATGATAAAGATTGTAATATTGATGGCTTTTTAGCCCCATCGCATGTAAGTGTGATAATAGGAGAAAACGCGTATTTAAATATGGCTAATGCTTATAAAAAACCATTTGCTATAAGTGGTTTTGAGCCTGTTGATTTAATGCACTCGCTATTAAATTTAAGCTTACAATTTAAGAATAAAACTCATAATGTTTATAATGAGTATTCAAGATTAGTTAGTAAAAATGGTAATGAAAAAGCTAAAGAATTAATTGAAAAATACTTTAGGCGTGATGATTTTGAATTCCGTGGCTTAGGTGTTATTAGTAATGGCGGTTTGGAGCTAAAAGATGAATATGATTATATAAACGCAAAAAAAGTATTTGATATAAAAACAAATACAAAAGCAGAAAACAAAGCCTGTCTATGCCCTAAGATTTTAAAAGGACTTGCAAAGCCAACTGATTGTAAAGTTTTTGGTAATTTATGCACGCCTAATAATCCAATAGGAAGTTGTATGGTAAGTAGTGAAGGTGCTTGTGCTGCTTATTATAAATACAATAGAATTTAAATTAACTCCTTTTTATAGGAGTTAATATGATTATTTGCTTATAAATCTTAGCCAAATATAGCCTAATACAGCTGATACAAAAGAAGCACTAAGTATTGCTAATTTTGCGCTATTAAATAATTCAGGATTATTTTCAAATACAAGAGTGTTTATAAAAAAGCTCATAGTAAAACCAATACCTGTTAGTATGCAAACCCCGTATAATTGAACTTTATTTGATGGTAATTTAAAGCCAAATTTACTAGCAATTAAGCAAAAGCTAAATACACCTAATTGTTTGCCTAAAAATAGACCTAAAAATACTCCAAAAAATACTGCATTAAAATCATTTAAATTAAGACCATTAATTAAAACTCCAGCATTAAATAAAGCAAATAAAGGCAATATAAAATAATTTATATAAGGTGTTAAATCGTGCATTATATGTTCTAAAAATTCTTTATTATCTTTAGTATTTAATGGTATAAAAAACGCACACGCCATACCAGCTAAAGTCGCATGAACTCCACTTTTAAGAACGCAAACCCAAATAAATGCACCGATAATCACATAAAGGCTTTTTATACAAATATGCAAATAATTTAATAATAGCAAAATAGCTAAACCACAAGTAGCAAGGCTAAGACTTAAAATACTTAGCTCATTTGTATAAAACAAAGCGATTATAATAATTGCAGCAACATCATCAAATATTGCAAGGCTTAGTAAAAATATTGTTAAAGATTTTGGAATTTTATTTCCAAGCAATAACAAAACCCCTAAAGCAAAAGCAATATCAGTTGCAGTCGGTATTGCAAAACCTTGTAAAGCAAAGCTATCGTTTATATTAATTAAACTATAAATTATAGCAGGGACAATTACTCCGCCAAGTGCTGCAATTAGTGGCAAACTAGCAGCTTTTATATTGCTTAATTCTCCTATTAGGATTTCTTTTTTAACTTCTAGTCCAACCCAAAAGAAAAATATAGCCATAAGCCCATCATTTACCCATAAAGTAAGTGGTTTTATAAGGTTTAAATCTCCAAAAATCACACCTGCTTTATAATTAGTAATGAGTTCATAATAAGTGTTTAGATTTGAATTTTTAAGAGCTAAAGCAAGTATAGTCATAAAAATCAATAAAATTGGAGCAAAAAGCTCGTGAGTTATAATTTTTTTAAGCATAATATCTCCTTGTTAAAAATTATTTTTTAGCAAGAAAAGTTTGCAATACATTAAACGAAAGCTCATTTAAGCATTGATAGGCAATGCTATTTTGCATTAATTCATTTTTTGTTTTATTAGAAAATGCTTTTGTTAAAGAAAAGCAATTTTTAAAATCACTATTATTTAAACCACAAAATATTATTAATTTTTTATCATAAATTTTACAAATTTGATTAATTTCTCCGATTACTTTTCCCATCAAACTTTGATTATCAAAAGCACCTTCTCCTGTTATTATTAAATCAGAGTTTTTAATCAATTCTTCAAGATTTAAAAGGTTTTTAATGTATGAAAATCCACTTTCAAATTCTGCATTTAAAAATGCTTTAAAGCCAAATCCAAGCCCACCAGCAGCACCACAACCTTGAAATTGTGAATAATCTTTAGCTAAATATTTTTCACAAACTTTTGCAAAATTTTTTAAACCCAAATCAAGCATTTTAATTTCATCATCATTTGCACCTTTTTGCCTTGCATAGACATATGCTGCACCATTTTCTCCATATAGTGGATTTTTCACATCACAAGCTATTTTAAAGCTGCAGTTTTTAAGCTCTTTTAATACATTTTTATCGTTTATTTTTGCAATTTTTATTAGATTTTCTCCGATAGGTTTTAAAATATTTTCAAATTCATTTAAAAACTCGTATCCTAAAGCACTTAGCATTCCTATTCCAGCATCATTTGTAGCCGAGCCACCAATGCCTATTATAAACTCATTTGCACCATTATTAATAGCGTCTTTTATAGCAATACCTAGTGAAATTGTGCTAGTTTTGCAAGGATTTTTTTCATTTTCATTAAGAGCGATTAAACCTGCAAATTCTGCCATTTCAAAATATGCTTTATTTTCTTTTAAAAGATAATAACCCTTATAATCTCTAATACCATAAGCATTTTTTAAGTTTAAATAGATTTTTGTAGCATTGATTTTATCATTTATACTTTCTAAAAAACCTTCTCCACCATCAGAAATAGCTAGTTGAATTGAGTTTATATTTAATTTATCGCAAGATTTTTTGATAGCGTCGTTTGCTTGTTTTGAACTAAGAGAGCCTTTAAAACTATCGCAAATAATTAATGCTTTCATTTTTTTATCCTTTTAATTACAAAATAAATTAGTAAAAAACTAAAAAATAAAGTAGCACTTATATCAAGTATAAATTCATTCATAAAAAATCTCCGTTTTTTTAGGTAGCATTAGGGTATTATCTGTGTATTTTAAATATTTTAGCTTTAGTGCATAAATTTTGTGATTTAGTGCAAAATTAGCAGCTTTATATGTATTTAAATAAAGCCTTTTTTGGGTTTCATTTGCTAATAATAATTTTCCTATTATTTGAACGCCTTTAATTGGATTATTTGTATAAATTGCTGCACTTAATAATTCATCTAATTTAATATGCCTTGAAGTAGGCGATGAGATAAAAAGCAATGCTTCATTAATCTCATCAAATTTATAAAACAAAGTAGCCGAATAAGGCTCGTTTGTAGAAACTACGCAAATATTGTTAGAATTTAAAAACTCATTTATTTTAGATTTCAATATCAATACCAACAGGACAATGATCAGAGCCCATTACATCGCTTAATATAAAGGCGTCTTTTAAATAAGGGGTAAGATTATTTGATATGAAAAAATAATCAATTCTCCAACCAACATTTCTATTTCTAGCAGCTGCACGATAGCTCCACCACGAATATTTTTCAGGAATATCTCCGTTTATATATCTAAATGTATCAACAAATCCAGCATCAAGCAATCTATCAATCCACTCACGCTCAATTGGTAAAAATCCACTTGTTTTTTCATTAGCTTTTGGGTGAGTTAAATCTATTGGGCGGTGTGCTGTATTTACATCTCCACAAATTATGATTTTTTTACCTTCTAATAATAATTTTTTTAAATATTCTAAAAAATCATCATAGAATTTCATTTTATAATCTAATCTTTCATCACCGCTTTGTCCGTTTGGAAAATATATATTAAACAAAACAATATCTTTAAAACTATGCTCTAAAACTCTTCCTTCATCATCAGGAAAAAATTGGGCAAATCTACTATCGCATTCAAAATTTAAAAAGCTCATAACACCAGAATATCCAGCTCTTTTTGCTGAATTTGATTTAATATCTTTAAAGCCTAAATTGTTTATATCTTTTGGAAATTTATCAGGTGTTGCTTTTATTTCTTGAATACCTAAAAAATCAGTAGGGTATTTTTCTAAAAATGAAAACCCATCTTTATCACAAATTGCTCTTAAACCATTTACATTCCACGAAATTAATCTCAAAACTATTCCTTAAATTAAGTTATTTATAATGATAAAAACTATACAAAAAGGTAGTAAATGTTAAAGATAAATCCAATTTTATTTAATTTTGTTTTAAGTGCATATATAATCGCTTTGAATTATTTTTCTATGCTTACATTTTTGAGTAATAAAATAAGTGATATTTATTTTTTTACAATAGTAAATATTATATATTTTGCATTGATATTTTTAGTTGTTAATATATTATGTTTTTTTAGAATTTTGGCTTATATTTGTTCTGTTATTTTAATAATATGCACTGGATTTAGTATATATTTTATTAAAACTTACAATGTAGTTATTGATGGAAATATGGTAGCTAATGTATTTTTAACAGACAAAAGAGAAATGAGCGATTTATTTTCTTTATCTTTTGTATTTTTTATATTATTAAGCGTTGTATTACCAATAATTTTGCTAAGATTTATTAATATAAAAAAAGGTTATTATCTAGCTAAAATAGTTTCAATTATTTTAAGTGCTATGTTGATTTTTGTCATAGTATTTACTAATTCTAGAACTTTTATACCTTTTATTAGAACTAATGATGACATAAGATATTACAATGTGCCATTTCATCAAATATATTCTGCTATTAAAATAACAAAATCAAAATTCACTCCTAAAGAAGAGATGGTAAAAATAGGGCTTGATGCTTCTATTCAAGATGATAATGAGAGCAAAACTTTTATTTTAGTAGTAGGAGAAACTGCAAGGGCAAAGAATTATTCTTTAGGCGGATATACTAAAAACGATACTAATTTTTATACTAAGAATTTAAATATTAATTATTTTAGTAATTTTACATCTTGCGGGACTGCCACTGCTCAATCTTTACCTTGTATGTTTTCATTGCATGATAGGGTGGATTTTAAAAAAGGTGAAAATTATGAGAATGTTTTAAATCTTTTAAATCGTTTTATTGATGTACGTTGGATAGATAATAATTCTGGTGGTTGTCAAAATGTTTGTAATGACATTAATTCTATTATTAAAAGTAAAGATTATGATGGATGGTTAGTTGATGAAGCTAAGAATATATTAAAAAGTAAAAAAGATAAAAATACATTAATAATAGTGCATTTACAAGGTTCTCATGGGCCAAGTTATTATCTTAGATATCCAAAAGAATTTGAAAAATTTACTCCAACTTGTAATACAAATAAATTGCAAGAATGTAGCGAAGATAATTTATATAACACTTATGATAACACCTTGCTTTATACTGATTTTATAGTAGCTAGTTTGATTGATGTTTTAAAGACCGATAATGCCGATAAAAAAGCTTTATTTTATCTAAGTGATCACGGAGAAAGTTTAGGAGAAAATGGGTTTTATTTGCACGGAATGCCATATTATTTAGCACCAAAAGAGCAAATTCAAATTCCGGCTATTTTATGGACTAATTATGAGTATAACAATAAAGATAAACTTGATTTTAAACTATCTCAAGATAATTTATTTAGTTCTTTATTAGGGTTTTTTAATATTTCTACAAAAGATTATAGGAAAAACTATGATTTATTTAGTATAGATTTAGAAAATAATTTATAAATAATATAAAAAATAAAATATTTATAAAATTTTTATTTAGTTTAATATTATTTTAATAATTGTGTGGTTATAATACGCCATTCCTTGTTTTAAAGGGTTGCAGCTAATAAATCGTTAATCATTTTTCAACTATACTCCTAAATGCAACCCTTTTAATCTCTTCAATATTTACGATTTTTACATATTATTTTTACTTTAATTTATTTGATATTTTTAAGGAGATTGTATGAGAAAAATATTATTAGCTTTAGGTATTTTGGTATCTTTAAGTGCTAATGAAAGTTTGTTTGAAAAGGGTGAATATAAAAAAGCTTATCCTAATTTTAAACAAGAATGCAATAAAGATAATTCTAATGCTTGCTATAGATTAGGAGAGATGAATGAATTTGGATTAGGAACTGGAATTTCTTATTCTTATGCTTATAAATATTATAAAAAATCTTGTGATTTGAATAATAAAAAAGCTTGTGGAAGTCTTGGAAAAATGTATTATCTAGGACTTGGCGTTAATAAGGATATAAAAAAAGCGAATGATTTATTAGATAATGCTTGCAAGAATGATATTTATGAAGCTTGTGATAATTATGCTTATTTACAAAAAAAAGAATATAAAGAATTTAAACAAGACGAATTATTTAAAGCTTGCAATGGTGGAATTGCTAATTCTTGTATAGAACTTGCTAATAATTTAAATCCTAATCAAGGAATTGATTTTTATTTAAGAGCTTGTGGTTTAGGCGATGATTATGGTTGTCAGATGGTGTCAAATTGGTATTTAACTACCCAAGTTGTTAATAATAAAATATCTAATTTTTCTGATTTAAGCGATAAAGAGTGTAATAATAAAAATTATAAAGCTTGCAAGTCAATAGGAGATGTTTATAGATATTTAAACAATATAGAAAAAACTCAAATGTATTATGAGCAAGGTTGCGAATTAGATGATAAAGATTCTTGTGCTAGCTTAGCGGTATTACAAGAACATAATAATGATTTTGAAAAAGCTATAAAAAACTATGAAAAATCTTGTAAGATTGGCGATGGTTATTCTTGCTCTAGACTTGGATATATGTATGAAGATGGATTAAAAGATAATGATAAGACATATATCAAAACAGATTCTTCTAAATCAAAAAAATTCTTTCAAAAAGCTTGCGAATTAGGTTTTACTAAAGCTTGTAATTAATATTTTATACATTTTTTTGCCTTTTTTTGTAAAAATTATATTTTTTGCACTGAAGGGCAATAATAGAATTTATATATTTTCGTTAAATTAACCTTGTTTTGAAATTCAACAAGGAGAAATATTATGGCGGAAGCTGGAAAAATTATTAAATTAATAGGCGATGTTAAAGCTATTAATGTTAATGGTGAGAAGTCACTAAATGTAGGCGATGCAGTATCACTAAATGATACTATTAGAACAATCGGAAAAGATACAAGTGTTGATATAGAACTTAGCAGTGGCAAAGTTTTACATATTGTAGGAGATAATGTTGCAAAGATTGATAATAGTATTTTAACAAGTGAAAGCTTTGAAAATGAAGCTGCAATTGATGATAAAATCAATAACTTAATCAATAACTTAGTAAATAACAATGGAGAAATAGAATTAGACGCAACTGCTGCTGGTGAAGCTGGTGCTGCTGGTGCTACTGGAACATTAAATGATGTTGTGTTTGACCAATCAGGTAGCGAAAGCACAGTTTATGCAGATGTATTATCAAGAGAAGTTGATAATAATGTTATTACTAACTTTAACAACAACGGCTTAGGTGTTGCAAATCTTAATGATTTATTAGCACAAGGTAATCAAGTAACACCTGAAATTAATGGAGAAGCTAACAATGGCGAAATTCCTACAATTCCAGGAAATAATGGTGCTAATGACAATGTAGTTCCTGAAAATCCAGAAAATAATACAGGAAACAATACTCAACCAGAAGTAAAACCTGAAGAAAAACCTGAAAATACTGAAGATGTTGTAACTCCAGAAGTAAAACCTGAAGAAAAACCTGAAGATAATAAACAACCTGAAGTAAAACCTGAAGAAAAACCTGAAAATACTGAAGATGTTGTAACTCCTGAAGTTAAACCTGAAGAAGATAAAACTGAAGACAATAAACAACCTGAAGTAAAACCTGAAGATAAACCTGAAAATACTGAAGATGTTGTAACTCCTGAAGTAAAACCTGAAGAAGATAAAACTGAAGACAATAAACAACCTGAAGTTAAACCTGAAGAAAAACCTGAAAATACTGAAGATGTTGTAACTCCTGAAGTTAAACCTGAACCAACTCCAGTTGTTCCTGAAGATAAACCAGTTGATAATGTTATCCCATCTACTCCATTAAACCCTGCTACTAAACTATTTACAGATATTCTTATTACTTCAATCAATGGTGATAATACAGCAGTTGATGATAGAGCAGAAGTTAGTGAAGGAAAATTAGTAATTACTGCTAAATTAGATGACTTCAAAGGCAAAGAAGGCGAATACACATTTACAGTAAATAGCAATTTAAACAATGCAGGTTTAGAGCAAAAAGTTACAGCTTATGTAAATGCTAATGGTGAATTTACATTTACAATGGATTCTAATGTTGTAAATAACGAACAAGGAATGATTAAATTAAGTATAGGTAGCGTAAGCGATACAGCAAATATATTTTATGTTCCAGCTACTCCTGATAATACAGATGATAAACCAGTTGATGTTGTAACTCCAGAAGTTAAACCTGAAGATAAACCTGAAAATACTGAAGACAATAAACAACCTGAAGTTAAACCTGAAGCTCCACTATTTGATAAACTTGTAATTACAGAAGTAAATGGAGATGAATCTTTAAGTGATAAATTAGCTAAAGTAGATAATAATGAATTAGTAATAAAAGCTAAATTAGAAGGCTTTACAGGTAATGCTGGTGATTATATATTTACAATAGGAAGTAATATAATAGGTGCTACAAATAGTGTTGTATCTAAGGTTTATGTAGATGAGAATGGTAATTTCACAATTACATTAGACTCTAATATAGTTAATCAAGAAACAGGTTTAATTAGCGTTAGTTTGGATGGTAAATATGATACTGTAAGAGTTGAGTATGATGCACCTGTAGTTGAAGCAGTAGATGCAGATATTAAGGTAGACATACTTGATAATAAAGGCACAAATATTGAAGATACATTAAATAATAATAAAGAATTAACAATAAGTGGTAGTGTATCTCCTGTAGATGCTAACGGAAATAAAGTTGAGTTTAATCCTGATAACGCAACTATTACAATTAATGGTGAAAAAGTAAATGCTACAATCAATCCAGATGGCTCATTTACAACTACTTATACTCCAAGCAAAGATGGAGAAGTTAAGGTAGAAGTTAGTTATGATTTAGATAATGGTAAAGCAGTAAAAGGTGAAGCTGCTACTACAATAGACACTACAGCTCCATTATTAGGAGAATTAACAGGAACTCCAGATAACAATGGTAATTATGTTGTAGAAGGTAAAACAGAGCCAAATGCAGTAGTAACAATAAATGGTAAAACTGAAGTTAAAGCTGATGCTGATGGTAACTTTAAAGCAACATTAAATGATGTAAAAGATGGCGAAAAATTAGAATTAGTAGCTAAAGATGAAGCTGGAAATATTAGTAATGTTGGCACAATAAATGCTAAGTTAGATACTAAAGAAAACACTTTAGAATTTAAAGTATTACAAGGTGATGAAGATGGATTCTTTAATAACTTAACTGAAATTCCAAATGGTGGTAGAA
>NZ_JACGAV010000010.1:0-58716 GCF_020137645.1 Campylobacter sp. RM12637 | reverse complement strand
GTCCTTGGGTGATTTTTGATAAAGGTTTTAAATAAAAATTAATAATTAAACTTAAAAATCCTATTACTATTATTAAAAATATTAAAAAGCTTATTAAAGTAGCATTTCTAGCATCATTTACACTATTATTTATTACATCTTCTAAAATAATGGTGCAAATACTAAATCCACTTATATCATTAATAATACAATAAGCTAAGTAATTTTTATTATCCTTTGTAAAAACAATATGATTTAAATTCTTATTAGTTTTTAGCGTAGATAATTTTTGATTTAGGCTATCAAGCCATTCAGGTTTGCCTAATTCGTTTGCGTTTTCACTAGCTATTATCTCATTATTTTTATCAAGAATTAAAGTGCTAATATCATTATGAGATTTAATTTTTGTAATGGTATCGCTAAAATCATTTATTAGTATATTTCCACCAATTACAGCTACGATTTTATCATTTTTAAACACAGGTGCAAAAATAGTTGTGGCTGATTTTTTGCTTGAGACATCTTGATAAATTGATGAATTACTAGCCTTTTTTAAAGCTACTGCTTCTTTATACCAAGCTCTAGTTCTACCATCAAAATTAGGGATTAATCTAAAAGTTAAATTAGGTTCAGCCTTATAAACATTTCCATTTGCTAAGCCTATAAATAATCCTTGAAAATCTAAAACCCTATTATCACTACTAATGATTTGCTTGATAAATTCTGGGCTTAAATCATCAGCATCTTCAAAAGTTTTTGCAATTTTTTCAATTTGCTCAATACGGGTTTTGATATATTCATCAACATAAGCATTTCTTAATTGCAATTCTCCTGCTATTGAAGAATCGTAATTATTTATGATTATATCTTCTGTCTTATTGCTTTGCATATAAGATAAAACTAAAAGTAAAACTACAAATAAACTTGCAGTTGTTAATGAAATTTTGAAAGAAAGTTTCATTTGGTAATCCTTTTTTTAATTGAAATCAAATACCAATTTTACCCCCCCCCAACCTTAAATAAAAATAAAATTATAAAATAAATTATTAGATGATAAAAATTATTTACATTAATTTAAATTCTTATTTTAAATATCTTAAAAAAATACAAAAAAGTTTTTAAGCTTAAAAATTAATAAATTTAATAAATCATTAAGCTAAAAAAGAGATAATCAAACTTATTTTTTTTAAAGGACGAAAAGATGAAAATTATAGATTTAATCAAACACAACAAATATCTTACTATCCGTCATCATCTTCGTCATCTACATAATACTCATTAATTTATAATCGTTTTTTTAGTTGTGTTTTTACACTTTTTATTATTTTGTTTAAAGGAAAAAAATTGAAGAATTTAGAAAATATTTTTAAAGTAATTTTTCCACTTGCAATAGTGATTATTACTACTTATTATTGTTATCCATTTAAAGAACTTAGCGAAGCAGAGCATTTAGCTTATCTTAAAAGTTATGGCACTACTTTAGGACTTACTTCACTTGGTTTGATTATTGGTCTTACTGGTGGATTTTTATTAGCGTTTTTATTGGTGCTTAGGAATAGATTTTTAACAATGTTAATCAATGAATATTTAGATTTAATTAGGGGTATGCCATTAATGCTGCTTTTAATGATATTTGCATTTGTGGTTTTTGCTCAAGTTGAAAATGTATTTTTTGTAGCTGTTATTGCTTTAGGACTTAATTCTAGTGCTTATGTTGCAGAGATTATTAGAAGTGGGATTGAAAGCGTTGATAAAGGTCAAATGGAAGCAGCAAGGTCTATGGGTTTATCACACTTTCAAGCTATGAAAATGATAGTTTTTCCACAAGCTGTTAAAAATATCATTCCTGCTTTAGCAAATGAGTTTATATCGTTGTTTAAAGAAACTTCAGTAGTTGCGTTTATAAGCGTTGTTGATTTGACTTTTCAAAGCAAGATTTTTCAATCACTTTTATACGACCCTAAGCCTTATATTTTCGCAGGTGTTGTGTATTATGCTAGTGTTAAAGTATTTACTTGTTTTGTAAGATTATTAGAAATGAGGCTAAAAAGAAATGATTAAGATATCTAATTTATGCAAAAATTACGGGAATTTAGAAGTATTAAAAGATATTAGTGTAGAGATTAATAAAGGCGATATTATTGCTATTATTGGACCTAGTGGCGGTGGAAAAAGCACATTTTTAAGATGTTTAAATAAACTTGAAGTTGCAAGTAGTGGAGAGATTTTAATCAATAATGAAAATATCTTAGATGAAAAAATTGATATTAATAAGCACAGACAAAAAGTATCAATGGTATTTCAGCATTTTAATCTATTTGCAAATAAAAATGTATTGGATAATTTGATTTTAGCCCCTGTTAGTTTAAATATTTTAAGCAAAGATGAAGCTATTAAAAAAGCTAGAAATCTTTTAGCTAAAGTTGGTTTAGCTGATAAAGAAGAGTTCTTTCCACACAAATTAAGCGGCGGTCAAAAACAAAGAATAGCAATAGCAAGAAGCCTTATGATGGAGCCTGAAGTTATATTATTTGATGAGCCAACTAGTGCGCTTGACCCTGAAATGGTAGGAGAAGTTTTAGGACTTATTAAAGAAATAGCAAGTGGAGATAATGCTCCTATTATGATATTAGTAACTCACGAAATGGGTTTTGCAAAAAATGTAGCTAATAGGGTATTTTTTATGGAAAGTGGCAAAATAGCAGTAGATGATACGCCACAAGTTGTATTTAACTCTAGCACAAATGCTAGATTAAATGAGTTTTTAAACAAAGTTTTAAATCATTAGGATTAGATATGAAAAAGATTTTTTTAGCTTTATTTATAACTTTATTTGCTTATGCAAATGAAGTTGTTAAGGTTGGTATTTCGGCAAATTACGCTCCGTTTGATATGATGGTTGATGGTAAATTGAGTGGTTTTGATGTTGATTTAGTAAATGAGATTTCAAAGGTTGCTAATCTTAAGATTGAATTTGTTAATATGAGTTTTGATGGGCTTATTCCATCTTTAGTAGCTGGTAAAATCAATATGATAGCTTCAGGAATGAGTATTAGCGAAAGAAGAATGAAGAATTGTGATTTTTCTAATCCTTATTTTTTTGGAAAAACTATGTATCTTAAAAGAAAGGGCGATATTTTCACTACAAAAGAAGATTTAAAAGGTGTTAAAACAGGAGTTAAACTTGGCACAATTCAAGAAAATACTGCAAGAAAGCTAGGTGCTAATGTGATTTTACACGAAGATTCAGCAGTGGTTGTTATGAGCCTTGTGAATAAGCAAATAGATGCGGTTGTTTTTGATTCTTTTGTGGCTAAGAAATTTATGGCAAAAAATCCTGAAATTGAGAGTTTTTATGAAGAAAATGACGGGGCTTTAGGTTTTGCATTTGCATTTGCAAAGGATAAAAATAAAGACTTAATTGATATAATTAATAAAGCCCTTGAAGAAGTAAAAGCAAGTGGTAAGTATGATGAGCTTATCAAAAAATACGGGCTATAAGGAGTAGTTATGAAAAAGTTTTTATTAGTAGTGTTTGCACTGATTTTTAGTGCTTGTTTATATGCAAATGACAAGGTTTATAAAGTTGGGATTTCTCCTGATTATCCCCCATTTGATATGTTAGTTGATGATAAGATTAGTGGTTTTGATGCTGAATTATTTGATAATTTAGCAAAAATTGCTGGTATAAAATATGAATTTAAAGCTATGAGTTTTGATGGACTTATTGCAGCACTTAAAGCAGGTAAGATTGATGCTATTATGAGTGCTATGAGTTCAAGCGAACAAAGAAAAAAAGCTTGTGATTTTAGCAATGTTTATTATAAAGCTAAGACAATTTATCTAAAGCATAAAGATAGTAGTATCGCAACTAAAGATGATATAAAAGGTAAAAAAGTAGGAGTGCAATTAGGCACGGTTCAAGAAGCAGCAGTAAAACAAGTAGGTGCGTTAGTGCAACCTAATGAAAATCCTGTTGTTTTAGTAATGGCTTTAAATGATAAAAAATTAGATGCTTTAGCATTTGATGCACTTGTAGCAAGAGAATATTTAGCAAAATATCCTAATTTAGCTGAATTTTATAATGAAGATGATGGCACAGAAGGATTTTCTATAGCGTTTAGCAAAAATGAAAATGTAGAGCTAAGAGAGAAATTAAATAAAGCTTTAGAAGAATTTATAAAAACTAGCGAATATGAAGCTTTACTTAAAAAATACAATATAAATTAATATGAGAAGTGATTTTTTTAAGCCTAGATTTAAAACTAGGCAAATTAGTGTAGGCGGGGTTAAAATCGGTGGTGATGCTCCAATTAGCGTTCAATCAATGCTATTTACAAAAACTCAAGATATTAATGGATGTTTAGAGCAATTAATTGAGTTAAAATTAGCAGGTGCTGATATAGTAAGAGTTGCGTGTTTGGATATAAAAGATGCAAGGGCTTTAGCAGAACTTAAAAAGCAAAGCCCACTGCCACTAATTGTAGATATTCATTTTAATCACAAATTAGCTTTATATTGTGCTGAATTTATAGATGGGATTAGAATAAATCCAGGAAATATCGGTGGCAAAGAAAATATAAAAGAAGTAGTAAATGCTTGTAAGCAAAGAAATATTCCTATAAGAATTGGTGTAAATCACGGAAGTATTGAAAAGCAATTTGAAAACAAATACGGCAGAAGTGTAAAAGCCTTACTTGAGAGTGCTGTTTATAATATTAAATTACTTGAAGATTTTGATTTTAGGGATATTAAAATAAGTATTAAAACTTCAGACGCACAAAGCACAATAGAAAGTTATACGAGATTAAGAGAATTGTGTGATTATCCGTTTCATTTAGGAGTAACTGAAGCAGGAACTAAGTTTCATAGCACGATAAAAAGCTCAATTGCTATAGGTCAGTTATTATTAAATGGCATAGGCGATACTATTCGTGTTTCTATGACAGGAGAGCTTAGCGAAGAAATAAGGGTCGCTAAAGCGATTTTGCAAGATAGCGGAGTGCAAAAAAGCGGTATAAATATAATCTCTTGTCCAACCTGTGGAAGAATTCAAAGCGATTTGTTAAGTGCTATTAAAGTGGTTGAAGAAAAGACAAAACACATTAAAGCACCATTAAATATAAGCGTAATGGGTTGCGTTGTAAATGCTTTAGGAGAAGCTAAAGGAGCTGATGTAGCGATTGCATTTGGTAAAAATGAAGGCTTAGTAATAAGACACGGCGAAGTGGTTGCAAAATGCAAATATGATACTTTAGTAGATAGATTTTTAGATGAAGTATTAGACGAAGCAAAACTTCACGAAGAATAGAATTTGAAATTCCTATTTCAAATTCTTATTTTAATTTCTTTAATTTTTACGAGAGATTAAAATAAGAATTAAGGAAGAATTATGAGTAAGTATTTTGATATTGAATTAGAGCAAAGTATTTTATTAGCTTGTATAGAAAATAATGAAAATATAGATATAGCTGCAAGTATTATTAAGCCAAGTGATTTTTCATATAGATTACACGCTGATATATTTGAGTTTATATTAAATAAAAGAAGACTTAGAGAGAGTGTGGATTTAAAATTAGTAAAAATCTCTTTTGCAAGTGCAAAGGATAGTTTTTGGACTGCACTTGAGCAGCAAAATTCTTTCATAGAAGTTGATGAATATTCAAAAATGTTAAGGAATTTAAGTGTAAAAGACCAGCTTAATTCTTTAATGAATACAAGCACACAAGAGCTAAGCAGTGTGCAAGATAGTATTGATTATACGCATAATTTAAATGCTAAGATTTATTCTTTAGTATCAGGCGTTAGTGATAATACTTTAAAAAGCTCAAGAACTGCTGTTAATGAGTTTTATGAAGAATTAAATAGGGTTAGTAAGATAATTGATAAAGATGTAATCGGAGTTGATACAGGTTTTTCTTTATTAAATCATTATACAAAGGGCTTTAAAGCAGGGGAGTTAATAATTCTTGCAGCTCGTCCTGGTATGGGTAAGACTACATTTGCTTTAAATATTTTATTAAATGCACTTAAAAAAGATGTTGGAGTAGTGTTTTATAGTCTTGAAACAGAAGCTTATAAGATAATGGCTAAATTAATAGCACAAGATACAGGAATAGGTTTGCAAAATATCTTAACAGGAGATAGATTAACAGAAGATGAGATAAATAATATGCAAATGAGTGCGAATATGCTTAGCGAAAAGACTTTATATATTTATGATAAGGGTAATTTAAATATAGAATTTCTTCGCTCATCTTTAAGAAGATTAAAAGAAGAGCATAACAATATAGGTTTATGTGTATTAGACTATATTCAGCTTATGAACTCACTAAATACAAGGGCTGATAGACATATTCAAGTAAGCGAGATTAGTAGGGGGTTAAAATTACTTGCATTAGAATTAAAAATCCCTATTTTAGCTCTTTCTCAAGTTAATCGTTCGGTGGATTCTAGGATGAATAAAAAACTTATGCTCTCAGACATTCGTGAGAGTGGTAGTATAGAACAAGATGCTGATTTGATATTATTTATTAATAAGGCTGATGATGATCCGACTATTTTAGCAGAACGCCACGCTATACTTGATATTGCTAAGAATAGAAGTGGGGAATTAAAAGAAATTCATTTTGATTTTAAAGCTTCTAAAGCGAAATTTTTACAACTTGAGTTTAGAAAAGACAACGAACCAAGCGAGACTGAAGAATTTTAATTTAGGAAATAAATTCCTAAATTATTCAAGTATTTTTAGATTTTCACAAGCTATATTGTTTCCTAAATCACAAGATTTTTTATAATACAATTTAGCCATATTTTTATCTTTTTTATGATACATAACGCCTAAATTATTACACGCATATGCGTCTTTATTATCGCAAGATTGATTCCACAAACTAGCTACTTTATCATAATCTTTTAATTCATAATATACATTACCTAAATTATAACAAGCATTATAATCTTTAGCAGAACAAGCAATTGATAGATATTTAATAGCTAAGTTATTATTTTTTTCATTAGCATATAAATTGCCTAAGCCATAACAAGCTGGGATTAAATTATCATCACAAGCTTTTTTTAGATATATTTTTGCATTATCAAATTCTTGATTTTTCTTAAATAGTATTCCTAAATTATAGCAAGCGTCTTTATGGCTATTTTCACAAGCTCTTGCTAAATATTCTTTTGATTTATTAAAATCTTGAGTATTAATCCCTGCATAAAAGCAAGCTTCATAATTTCCATTATCGCAAGATTTTTCATAATATTTACTTGCTTTATCTTTTTCGTTATTTTTACTATAAATTACCCCTAAATTGTAGCAAGCATTATAAATATCGCCATCACAAGCTAGGGTAAAATGTCTTATAGCAAGACCTAAATTATCTTGATTATATTCAACTACACCTTGATTATAACAAGCAGCAGGGATTTTGCTATTTTCACAATCACTTAAATAATCAGCCATTGATACTAAACTCATACTAATTAAAAATAATATCTTTTTCATGTTCTAAACTCTTGTAATTTTTTATTTAGCTCTTCAGTCATTTCACTAAGATGATTTGCTGCACCAGCTATTTCTTCAACGCTTCTTGCGTTTTCGTTCGTTATTGTATTCATATTGTTTAAATTATTTAGAATTTCTTCCATATCTTTACTTGTATTTATATAATCATTCACGGTTTTTTCACTTGAGCTAATAGCTTCTGCTACGCTATTTTTCATAATATTCATATTATCTTTAGTAGAATTTGCAATATTACTTAAATCTTGCATTTGGTTTGAGTTAATACTCATTTGCTCACTTGCGTCTTTTATACCTTGAACTATAATGCTTATAGTAGCATTCACCTCGCTAAGACTTCTTTGTGTTTTTTCAGCTAATTGTCTAACCTCATCAGCTACTACGGCAAACCCACGACCTGCCTCGCCTGCACGTGCAGCTTCAATAGCGGCATTTAGTGCAAGAAGATTTGTTTGGTCTGCAATTTCGTTAATGATTTCTAATACTGATTTTACATTATCAGCATCTGTGCTAAGCTTTTCTATTTTCATAGCAAGTTCGCTTTCAATACTTGCACTATTTATAATTTTATTACTTAATATATTAATTTCTTTATTTGAAGTTTCCATCATATTTAAAGCTTCATCTAATTTTATAGTAGCTTCTTTAGCCTTTTGAACTCCTATTTCTAAGCTTTCTTTGGTATTTTGTCCTTTTTTAGCTATTTGATTTACTATTTCACTGCCTTCTTCAGCGCGTTTTCCTGTTTGAAGACTAGTATTGCCTAATTCACTTGCTATTGAAGCATTTTCGTTAGAAATATTTTTAGCTTGTTTGATTAAAATTCTTATTTTTTCTAAAAATTCATTAATAGCACTTGAAGCGTGAGCTATTTCATCATTTCCTTTTACTTCTAATTTATTAGTTAAATCCCCATCTCCACTGCTTAAATCTTTTGCTTTAATCTCTAATATTTTTAAAGGTTTTGATATAAATAAAGTTGCGAAAATATATGCAATAAGCATTAAAACTATGAAAATAATTGCACTAATAATTATAAATTTTATTAATTCTTTAAATTGTTCTTCGCCTAATTCTTTTGCGTTTTTATCTAAAAATGTATAAACACTATCTAAATCAACTGCAGTGCTAAATATCAAGCCACTAGCTTTATCTTGTAATGAATATGCTAAGAATTTCTTAGTAGTTTTATCTTTATATTTAAACTCATATTCGCTAAAGCCACCACCATTTTTTCCAGCATTGATTATATCTTGTATGAAAGCTTTATTATTGGTATCAACTGAATTAATTTTATTAGTTCCAATCCAATCTTTTAGTGTGTGATACACAACTAAACCATCTTCTTGAAATACTAAAAATCCTTTAGTATTGTTATCGTATCTTACTTCATCTAATTTGTTTTTTAATATGTCATTAAATTCTTTTAATTTGTTTTGATTTTCTAAATCTTTATATGTTGTTTTTGTATATTGAACCATACTTTCTACTAAAGTTTTTACTTGTTCTTTTCTAAGATATATGCTTTCGTTTTCAATTTCAGTTAGCATTTTGTTTTCTAACTTATCAAACATTAAACTAGAATTAAAGCTAAGTGATACTACTAATAGCAATAATGAACAAAATACCAATATACTAATCTTAAGTGAAATTTTCATTCTAAATCCTTTTAATTTTTTGTAAATAATAAATATATTAGATAAATTTTTATTAATTAAATTTTATTTTTTTTACATTTTTCATTCTTTTTAATTTGTATTAATTATTAAATAAGCAAAATTTGATTAAATCCTAAGAAAAAACCTAATGGAGGCAGTATGATTACAGGTGCAAAGATGATTTGTGAAGCTTTAAAGCTAGAAGGTGTTGAAGTAGTTTTTGGTTATCCTGGTGGAGCAGCTTTAAATATCTATGATGAATTATATAAACAAAATGATTTTAAACATGTTTTAGTTCGTCACGAACAAGGTGCAGCTCACGCAGCAGATGGCTATGCAAGGGCTAGTGGTAAAGTTGGAGTTGCTATTGTTACAAGTGGTCCAGGATTTACAAATACTTTAACAGGGATTGCTACAGCTTATGCTGATAGTATTCCTATGGTTTTAATTTCAGCTCAAGTTGCAAATTCGCTAATAGGAACTGATGCGTTCCAAGAAATTGATGCAGTTGGAATGAGTAGGCCTTGTGTAAAGCATTCTTATTTAGTAAAAACTATTGAAGAATTACCAAGAGTTTTAAAAGAAGCTTTTTTTATAGCAAGAAGTGGTCGTCCAGGGCCTGTTCATATTGATATTCCAAAGGATATTACAGCTATTAAAGGCGAATTTGTTTATCCTAGTGAAGTAAATATGAAAACATATAAGCCAACTTATAAAGGCAATCCAAGACAAATTAAGCGCCTAGCAAGTGCTTTAATGGAAGCTAAAAAACCACTTTTATATATAGGTGGTGGTTGTATTAGTTCAAATTCTAGCGAGGCTATCCGTAAATTTGTGGAAAAAACTAAAGTTCCTGCGGTTTGCACTTTAATGGGTTTAGGGGTATTAGAACACGATAATCCGTATAATCTAAGAATGGCAGGAATGCACGGAAGTTATAGAGCTAATATGGCTATGAGCGAATGTGATTTATTAATTTCATTAGGTGCTAGATTTGATGATAGAATTACAGGTAAAACTAGCGAGTTTGCAAAATTAGCAAAAATTGCTCATATTGATATTGACCCAACTTCAATTTCTAAAATCATTAAAGCTGATTTTCCTATAGTTGGAGATGTTGGTAGTGTTATTAGCGATCTTTTAGATGAGGTAAAAGAATTTGAATTTGATTTATCAACTTGGCATAGTGTTTTAGATAGACACGAGAGTTTATATCCATCATTTAGTTATGAAGATAGCGATGAAATCTTAAAACCACAATGGGTAATTAATGAATGTGCGAAAATTACTCCTAATGCAAATATTATTACCGATGTAGGGCAACACCAAATGTGGGTAGCACAATTTTTTAAATTCAATGAGCCAAGAAGACTTAGCACAAGTGGTGGTTTAGGAACTATGGGATATTCAATTCCTGCTGCTTTAGGAGTTGCATTTGCAAAAAATAATGAAGTAGTTCTTAATTTTGCTGGCGATGGTTCGTTTTTGATGAATATTCAAGAATTAATGACACTAACTGCAGAGCGTAAAAAAGTAATTAATATTATTTTAAATAATGCTTATTTAGGAATGGTTCGCCAATGGCAAACTAGATTTTATAATGAAAGATATTCAGAAACTAATCTTGAAGATGTGCAACCTGATTATGAAATGTTAGCAAGAAGTTTTGGCTGTGATAGCTTTAGAGTAAAGAGTAAAGATGAATTTATTAAAGCATATCATGAATGTTTAAAAAGCCCTAGAACTTGCGTGATTGATGTTGTTATTTCAAGATTTGAAGATGTTTTACCAATGGTTCCAGCAGGTGCTGCAATTTATAATATGATATTACCACAAAAATTAATCACAAAGGATAGCAAATGAGAAGGGCGTTAAGCGTTATTGTAGAAAACCAACACGGGGTTTTAAGTAGAGTAGTAGGGTTATTTTCTGGTCGTGGTTATAATATAGATAGCTTAACTGTTGCTCCTATTGCAGGGACAGAGTTTTCAAGAATTAATATAATTACAAGTGGAGATGAAGCTGTGTTTGAGCAAATTACTAAACAACTTCACAAATTAATTTCTACTTATAAAGTTTTTGAAGATTGCGAATTTGTTGAGCGTGAATGTGTTTTGGTAAAAATCAATATAGACCAAAATCTAGCTGGTCTTGATAGTTTATTAAAAGGCTATAATGGAACAATAGCTCACTCAAATGATGAATATATGACAATTTGCGTAAATGATACTAGCGATAGAGTGGATAATTTTTTAAAGACGATTAAAAAATACAATCCTAAAGATTGTGCTAGAAGCGGCGTTGTTTTGATGGAAAATTAATATGAAAAGTTTAAAAGAATTATGTGAAAATATAGGAATTAAAATAGAATTTGAAATGCAAATTTCAAATCTAAATTCCTTAGAAGATGCAAATGAAAACGAGCTTAGTTTTTGTATAAAAGAATGTGATGCTTTAAAAACTACTAAAGCAGGTGCAGTATTAATTAGTGAAAAATTAGCAAATCTTTTACCAACAAATGTAAAAGCAGTTATTTGCGAAGACCCAAAATATATTTTTGCATTGTTTAGTAAGGTATTTTCTAAGGATTTAATTAGAGTTGGTAAAGACGCAATTATAGGCGAAAATACAACAATAATGCCAAATGTTTATATAGGTAAAGATGTTAGCATAGGAAGTAATTGCACTATTTTAGCAGGTGCTTATATTGGCGATGGAGTTTGTATTAAAGATAATGTAATAATATACCCAAATGTTACAATTTACAATGATAGTGTAATAGGAAATCATTGTATAATTCATGCTGGAAGTGTTATTGGAAGCGATGGTTTTGGCTATGCAAGTAATAGCAAAGGACATTTTAAAATCTATCATAATGGTTATGTAGAATTACAAGATTTTGTTGAGATTGGTTCGTGCGTTTGTATTGATAGAGCAGTGTTTTCAAAAACACTTATAAAAACAGGCACTAAAATTGATAATTTAGTTCAAATAGGACATAATTGTGTTTTAGGTCAAGGTTGCTTAGTAGTATCTCAAACAGGACTTGCGGGTTCAAGTGAGCTTGGAAATGCTGTTGTAATGGGCGGTCAGAGTGCAACGAGTGGGCATTTAAAAATTGGCGATGGTGCTATTATTGCTGCTAGGGGCGGAGTTAGTAAAGATTTAGCTGGTGGCAAGGTTTATGGTGGATTTCCTATAATGGAGCAAGGTGAGTGGCTAAAAATGCAAGCAAAATTAAAAAGGATTAATAAATGAAGGCTGAACTAATTAGTTCAATTTTACTCAAAGGCACTCAAAGTGGCAAAATATCATTAGCTAATATTAAAAACCCTTATGGAGATGGTAGCAATGATGTTTTAAGCATAGCTGTGTGTTTAAAAGAAAATATTCCAGAATGGAAAGTTCATATTCCTTATGAAAATTTAGATGAATTAATAATAGCTTTACAATCAATTAGTGGCAAAAGGCAATAAAATTGATTAAAACCCATTTAAGAATTTTTGAAATAGTGCTAATACTTATGATGTTTAGCATAGTTTTTGTTTTTTCTATGGGTTTTTTTAACTATGGGGGACAAAAATCTCCTTATGGTTTTTTATTTTCTCAAACCCTTTTTGCGATTGTTGGAGTGCTTATTATTTTTACCTTTCAATTAATTAGCGAAAAGGCTTGTTATAGAATTTTATATGTTATTTTAGGTTGCAGTGTTTTAGCTTGTTTTGTCTTACCATTTTTACCTGCTTCGTTAGTTGTTGAAACTAAAGGAGCTAGAAGATGGATTAGGCTTTTTGGTTTTTCCATTGCACCATTAGAATTTGTAAAAATTTCTTTTATAGCTTTTTTGGCTTTTACATATTCAAGAAAGATTGATGAAAATAAAAGAAAATTTTTACAAGATTTGCGATTATTAGCTCCAACTATAGCTATATATTGTTTTATTTTTGGCTATGCTTATATTACTCAAAATGACTTAGGACAATGTGTTGTAACTGCTGTTACATTGTTTATTATGGCATTAGCTGCTGGGGTTAGGTTTAGAAATATTTTATATTTATTTTTAGCTGCAATTGCTGCTGGAATTTCATTAATAGCTTATAATCCTAGAAGACTTGAAAGAGGGCTTGAGTGGTGGGGTAGTATTCAAGATTTTGTTTTACCAATTTTCCCTGAAAGCATTCAAGAAAGTCTTAAAATAGCCCATTCAAGTGAGCCTTATCAAATATCACATAGTTTAAATGCTATTACAAATGGAGATTTATTAGGGCAAGGATTTGGATTAGGGGTTTTTAAATTAGGATTTTTAAGTGAGGTTCATACTGACTTTATCCTATCAGGCATTGCCGAAGAAATAGGATTTTTAGGATTTTTGTTTGTTTCTTTATTATTTGGTTTTTTAATAGCTTCGGTATTAAAATTATCAACTTATATGAAAAATAAGCAAAATTATTTGTTTTGTATAGGCTATGGTATTTGTATTATGGCTACTTTTTTAATGAATATTGGTGGAATTATTTCTTTAATTCCTTTAAAAGGAATTGCAGTGCCGTTTTTAAGCTACGGGGGTAGCTCTATGTTGGCTAATTCTATAGCTATTGGAATATTATTAAGTATTTTTAAAAATACAGGAGAAAATATTAATTTGGAAAATAAAGAATGATAGCAATTACTGGTGGTGGAACAGGCGGGCATTTAGCAGTAGCTAAAGCTGTGTCAAAAGAATTAGATGAGTTTGTTTATATAGGTAGCACTAAAGGACAAGATAGTTTATGGTTTGAAGGTAGCAATTGCTATTTTTTAAAAAGTAGTGGTTTCGTAAATCAAGGAATTTTAGGCAAGATTAAAGTTTTATTTTCTTTAATAGCTTTAGTATTTGAATGCCTTAAAATATTTAAAAAGCATAAAATTACTTGTGTTTTAAGCGTTGGTGGATATTCAAGTGTGCCTGCTAGTATAGCTGCAATTATTAGTTTTAAAGCACTAATAATTCACGAACAAAACTCAAAAATGGGTCTTGCAAATCGCCTTACAAAACCATTTGCTAAAAGGTTTTTTTCAGCTTATGAAAAAGAGTTTTGCCCTTACCCTGTGCAAGAAAAATTTGCACTCAATAAAAGAAAAAGAACCGAAATTAAAACGATTTTAATAATAGGTGGCTCTCAAGGAGCTAGATTTTTGAATGATTTTGCATTAGAGCTTTATCCTGAATTATTAAAATTAAATATTAAATTAATTCATCAATGTGGTGCTAAAGAGTATGATAAATACGAAAAAGCGTATGAGAAATACGAAATTAAACCAACACTAATAGGTTTTTCAAAAGAGATTGATAAATATATGCAAGAAGCTGATTTTGCTATTAGTAGAGCAGGTGCTAGTGCTAGTTTTGAGCTAATAAATATAGCTTTGCCAACACTTTTTGTGCCGTATAAATATGCTTATAAAAATCATCAATATTTTAATGCCTTGCATTTAGTAGAAAACAAACTAGCATTTATTTGTGAAGAAAAGAATTTAAATAAAGAATTTGTATTGAATTTGCTTAAAACAAATGCCTTAGAATACGCTAATAATTTATATGAATATGAAAATGTAAATGGTGCTAAATTCTTAGCAAATGTTTTAAAGGAATATTGATTTGAGCTTTTTTTCTGTTGAGTTTTTAATATTAATATTTATATTTTTCATTGTATTTAATTTGCTAGGCAAAAATAAGCAAAATGCTTTATTATTAGGGTTTAATATACTAATACTATATTTATTTAATCCTTATTGCTTATTAGTAGTGCTTGTTTTTAGCTTTTTTATTCATTTTTTTGCTTTGAGCGTTTATGTTAGAAATACTAAAAATATCTTTTATACTGCTATATTTTTTATAGTGTTAAATCTATGTATATTCAAATATTATTCAAGTATTAAAGATAGTGTTGATTATGTTCTAAGCTATTTTGATATTATGATTGCTGATATAATTTTTCCTTTAGGGCTTAGTTTTTATACTTTTAATGCAATTACTTATATTGTTTGGGTTTATAAAGAAAAACAAGAGCCAGTTGGTTATTTAACGCTTTTTACTTATCTTAGTTTTTTTGCTACTTTTGTTAGCGGTCCTATATTTAGATATGTTGATTTTATTAAGCAATTTAATACTTTAAAACGCTTTAAACACAAGGATTTAATACTAGCTAATTTATTGTTTGCTTTAGTAAAAGTATTTTTGATTTTACCTATTGTGGATAAGTATTTTTACGCATTTTTAAATGATTTAAATAATTTAAGTTTTTTAGGTTTATTAAATTGTTTTTACTTGTATTCAATCAAACTATATTTAGATTTTAGTGCTTATATTAATTTAGTTTCCGCATTTGCTTTAATGATTGGCTTTAAATTGCCTAAGAATTTTAATAATCCATTTAAAGCTAGAAACATTCAAGATTTTTGGAAAAGATGGCATATTAGTTTATCAAGTTTTATTCGTGATTATATTTATATTCCACTTGGTGGAAATAGGGTAAATAGAACAAGCTTAAATATTATTATTGCCTTTGTTATTTCGGGTATTTGGCACGGAAATTCGTATAATTTTGCTTTATGGGGTTTAGCTCACGCTTTAGGGCTGATTTTTATTTCTTTATTTTCTTATAGGTTTAATAAATTTGTAGCTTCATTTATAACTTTTACTTATATTAGCATTGTTTGGAGCTTTTTTTATTTTGTGAGTTTTGATGAGGTTAGAGAATATTTTTCATTTTTCTTGAAATTTAATTTCATTGATAAAAGAGAAATTTATATATTTTTAGTAGTATTTGTTTTATTTATAATTAATTTTTATTCTAAAAACCACTTAGCATTGGTTGTAAATATTTTAAGACATTTAAATATTTTTATAAAAATTATTGTAATTAATCTAGTTTTATTAATTGTGTTTATTTATATGCCAAGTGGAATTCCTAACTTTATATATGCAGGGTTTTAATGAGAGAATTTGTTTTAATAATTATTAGTTCAAGCATTATTTTTATTAGCTTATTTAACGACTCTTTAAAAGAATATTATGAAGTAAATTATCATAAAAATATAGATTTAGATTTTGCATTTTTTAAAAAAAGCAATGAATTTAAAGAATACCTAGAATACAATGTGTTTTTTACAAAGGTAAAAGAAATAAAACCACAAATAAGCAATGAAAACAATAATAAAATAAAGGTATTTCATAAATGCTATCTTGATACTTTATATATGATTAAGCTAATTGCTAAGCAAGAAATTCGCAATAATCAAAAATTAGTTTTAAGTAAAAATAATGGAGTAATTTTATTAGGCGATAGTTTAATGCAAGGTGTTGGGCTAAGTATATGCAATTCTTTAAAAAAACAAAATATTAAATGTGAGAATTTAGCAAAGCAAAGCACAGGATTACTTAGAAAAAAATACTATGATTATGCAAAGGTTTTAAAATCTTCTTTACAAGAAAGTGCAATTAAAAATGTAGTAATTTTAGTAGGTGTAAATGATTTATGGAATGCTAATGAAAACAACAAGGTATTAAAATTTGGCGATAGTGAATGGAAGAGTTTTTATACAAAAAGAATTGATGAACTTGTAAAAATTACAAGAGATTATAACGCTAATATTTTTTGGTATGAATTACCTGTAGTTAAAAACGATGAGCAAAATGAAAAAATAAAAATATTAAATGAAGTATTTTATGAATTGGCTAAAAAAAATAATTATCAATTCATAAAATTAGATTCTGTATTAACCGAGCATTTTGATTTTTATATCAAGATAGATGGCAAAAGCAAAAGGATTAGGTCAAATGATGGCATACACTTTACTCCACTTGGGTATGAGTTGATTTCACAAGATTTTTTTAAAACAGTTGAAATACAATGAGAATTATTATTTATCTTAGTATAGTTATATTTTTTTCATCTTGTAGTTATGTGGATAGTTTATTTATAAAAGAGATAAAAACAGATAAGATTTATAAATCCCCTAAAATATCTCAAAAAAGCCAAAATGAAATTCTTGTAAGCAAAGAAGCAAAAGTTAAAACAAATTTAGTTAATTTTCAGTCTGATAAACCAAAAGAAATCCAAGTAAAACCTAAAAGCAATCTTTTAATTCCTTATAAAAAAATAGCATTTATAGGAGATTCTCATTTAGCAAGTGATTATATTCCCGAATATTTTAGAAAGGCTTTAAATATTCACTCTTTAGGATTTGTTCCTGCGATTTTACCTAAATGGCACAATCAGTATTTAGCAGATTATAATAATTTAGGATTTAATGTAGAGTATTTGATAAATACAAAAACTAATTTAAGTTTTGGTGGAATTAATGCAAATTGCAATACAAAATGTGAAATTAATATAAATCTTAAATTCAAGGCTAATAATGTTGAGTATTTAGAATTTAAATCAGGAATTTGGAATATAAAAAATTATCAAAAAAATACAAATCAGATTAATTTTTCTACAACGGCAAATAAAATCGGTGGTTTTATTACTAATAATTCTAGTTATATTGATAATTTAGGTATTAATGGAGCTAGTATTTTTAATTATTCAAGAATAGATTATAACTTAGCTAAAAGTGTTGCTAAGAAATTAGATTATGATTTAATAATATTTTCTTTTGGCACAAATGAGAGTGTGTCAAATAAGATTAATCAAGAGAATTTCATTAATAACTATTTAAATATTATAGAACTTTTCAAAACAAAAAAATCAAAAATAATATTATTAATCCCGCCAGAACCAACATTATTTGTGAATAAAAACTATGTTAAAGGAGAGAATAATGCTTTAGTAAAAACTTTAATCAAACAAGTGGCAAAGACAAGTGGTGTTTATATTTTTGATATAGATAATTTAATGCAAAAAGAAGGGGGAAAAATTGCTTGGATAAATGATAAAAAATCATTAAAAAATACACATCTTACTAAGTCGGGCTATGAGTATGTAGCATTTAGGTTATTAGAGTTTTTAAAGATTACAAAGGAATAAAATGAAAGATGAATTAATATATAAATTAGAAGATAGGCCTCCGTTTGTGCGTGCTGTTTTAGCTGCACTTGTTCATTTATTAGCTATGTTTGTAGCAGTAATAACTCCTTCATTATTAATAGGAAAAGAATTAGGACTTAGCCCTGAAAATGCTACTAGGATTATTTCTATGTCATTATTTGCTAGTGGGGTGGCTGGATTTATTCAAATGATGACTTTAAAGGTTGGAAAATTTCAAATTGGTTCAGGTTTATTAAGTGTTCAAGGAACAAGCTTTAATTTCGTTTCAGCAATCATTACAGGTGGTTTGGTGCTAAGAAATCAAAACCTAAGTGATGCAGAGATTTTAGCAGCAATTTTTGGAACTCTTATGTTATGTAGTATCACTGAAATGCTAGTATCAATCAGTTTAAAATATGTAAAAAGAATTATTTCAAATCTAGTTTGTGGCATTGTTGTAATGATAATAGGTCTTACTTTAATTAGTGCAGGACTTATTAGTGCAGGTGGTGGATTTGCTAGTATGAGCAAGGATATTCCTGCGAATTTACAATTTGCAAGTTTAGAAAACTTAGCTTTAAGTGGAGTAGTATTATTATCAATTGTAGTATTTAACTCTTTTAAAAAGCCTATTTTTAGGGTTGGAGCTTTATTTTTCTCAATTATTATTGGTTTAATACTTGCTACATTTTTAGGTAGATTTGATTTAAGTAATGTGCATTCGGCTAATTTATTTATAGTTCCTGAACCATTATTTTATGGTCTTAGCATAGAAACTAGCCTAATTTTGCCATTTGCGATAATATTTTTAGTTACTTCACTAGAAACCATTGGCGATATTAGTGCTACAAGTGAGCTAAGTCATCAGCCAATGAAAGGCGAAATATACGAAAGAAGATTAAGGGGTGGGGTATTTGCTAATGGGTTTAACTCTTTAGTATCAGCATTTTTTAATACTTTTCCAAATTCTTGTTTTGGTCAAAACAACGCAGTAATTGCACTAAGCGGGGTTGCAAGTCGTTATGTTGGATATATTGTTTGTATTATGCTTATGATTTGTGGGATTTTTCCTATTGTTGCAGAGTTTGCTTTAAGAATACCTGAACCTGTAATTGGTGGTGCTATTTTAGTAATGTTTGGAACAATTGCTGCAACTGGAATTAAGATAATTTCAAGAGAAGAATTAAATAAGCGTTCTGTTATGATACTTTCAATTTCACTTGCTCTAGGTTTAGGAGTAAGCACTCAACCACTTATTTTAGAGCATTTACCTGATGTGTTTAAAAATCTATTTGGCTCAGCAGTTGCAACTGCAGGATTTAGTGCTATATTGCTTGAGATTTTATTACCTAAGGATAATAAATGAGAAAACTATTAATATTATTAATTCCTAGCTTTATTTTTGCTAGGATTTTAATTCAAGGTGCAATGCCTATTGAGATTGATACTTTAGTAAATGCTATGAGTGATAAAAAGGTAGTTAAAATAGGTAGCTATATATTTTATGAAGGCAAAATTAAAGGAAGAGATATTGTAGTATCAAGGACTTTAATAGGTCTTGTAAATGCTTCAGCAGCCACAACTTTAGGAATAACTTATTTTAAGCCTGATATTATTATAAATCAAGGCACAGCAGGTGCTATTGTAGAAGGTCTTAAATTAGGAGATATAGTTGTAGGAGATAGAATTTATAATGCAAATTCTTATAAAACTCCTAAGAGTTTATATACTATCAATCCTTTAGCAAAAGAGCCAATGATAGCTCCACTAACTTTGCTAGATACAAATAATGAAGATTTAAAAAATGAGTATTTTACAAGTGATGAAACTTTAGTAAATAAATTTATAAGCCTAGCTCCTAAAGGGGTTTTAAAGGTAAATATAGCTAGTGCTGATGCGTTTAATAAAGAAATCTTAATGCTTCATCTTTGGAATAAAACCTATAATGCAAGCGTTGAAGAGATGGAAAGTGTAGCTGCTGCTCAAGTTGCTAAAGCTTTTAATGTACCGTTTTTAGCTATTAGAATTGTATCTGATAATTTGATTGAAGATATTGATTATACTCCTAGTATTGCTATTAAATTACAAGAATTATTAATAAAGATTATTGATAAGTTTTGATATTTAATTTTTATCCTAGCAAAAACTAGGATAAAAATCTTTTTATATTTTAAAATATTTTATATGTTGTGTTAAGGTATTTGCAATTTCTTTTAAGCTATTTGCTGCGTGTGTGTTTTCTTGCATAGATTTATTGGTATTTTCAGAGCTTTTTGTGATACTTATCATATCGTTATTTAGGCTTTGAAGTTTTTCTACTTGTGCGTTAGCAGCGTTACTTACTTCATTAGCTTTTAATAATGAATCATTTGCTTGATGGCTGATTTGCTCTAAAATCAAATTAGCTTCATTAGCTAGTCTCATTCCGCTTTCTACTTGTGGAACTGCTGTTTGAATAGCATCAACCGTTGCTTGAGTTTCGCTTTGTATTATTGAAATCATATTTGATATTTCATTTGTTGCTGTGTCAGTTTTTTCTGCTAATTTTCTAATCTCATCAGCTACAACTGCAAATCCACGCCCATGCTCTCCTGCACGAGCTGCTTCAATTGCAGCATTTAATGCAAGAAGATTTGTTTGCTCTGTGATTTCTTTAATCAATTCTGCACTATTGCTAATTTCGGTTGAGTGTTTATCTAGCATTTTGATTTGCTCTGAAGAATAATGCACGGTTTCTGTGATTTTTTCTATTTCTTTAATTGTAGTTCTCATAGAATTAATTCCATTATTTGATAATTCAACCGTTTTTTGAGAATTTTCTTTAGTTTGATTTGCTATATTTAATACATCTTGCATAGCTATTCTAGCATTGTTTATATTTTCTAAAGATTCTCTTGATTTGTTTTGTTGTTCGTTTGATAATTTACTAGCATTATTTGAAGCATTTGTTACTTCTTTTGCACTATTTTCTAATTCTTTTGAAGAATGAATTACTTCTCCTACAATATCTTTTAATTTATTTTCCATTTCTTTTAAAGCATATAGCATACTATCTTTATACTTAGTATCAATTTTAGTATCTAAATTCCCGTGTGATATGCTAATTACTGCTTTAACTGCGTCTTTTACTTCTCCACCAAGTGAGCTAATAATCAATCTTGTTATATAAAGTGCTAAGAAAATCGCTACTAAAAATGCAACTATGCTAATTGCTATACTACTACTTAAAAAGCTGCTAATTGTCCCTCTTGCTTGTTTTGTTAATGCTTGATTTTTTGCTTCTTGATAATCAATAAATTCATTAATAACATTTAGCCAAGTAACAAAACTATCTCTTGCTTGAGATAATAATATTTCGTGAGCTTTATTTGTATCATTATTGTTTTTATATTGAATTATTTCTTTTATTAAAGGAAGAGTTTTTGCTTCTACGCCTTTAATTTTTTCTAAAATCAATCTATCTTTATCATCTACCAAATTAGCATTTGCAAATATTTTTGCCATATTATTAGCTGCTACATTGTAATTGTTTTCTAATTTATCAATTAAAGATATAGCATTATTTATCTCGTTTTTATCACTTAATAAAACAACATCTCTAATAGCTATTGCTCTATCATGCACACTACCTCTAAAATCAACTGCATACCTTTGTTTTACAGCATTTACATCGCTAATTTCATTTAAATCATTATTTACGCTATTAATTTTAATATATCCGCTAAAAAATATGATTAAAATAAATGCAAGAATACTAGCAAAACCAATGAATAATTGAGCTTTTAAAGAAAGATTTTTCCCTAACATTTTATTTCCTTTTAAATTAAATTTATTTTATTATAATAAAAATTATTAATTAGCAAAATAAAAATTAGAAAAATTATAATGATAATTTAATATATGAATTAATTAAGTTTAATTTAAGCATATAAACTAGGAATTTTAGTTGAAATTCATATATTTAATAGCGTTAAAATCAATATCTTATGATGATTTTTATATTTTAAAATTAAAAGAATTTAAATTAGGAATTAATTGCATAAGCCTTTTAATTAATAGCTTTTGTGTGTTAAGGTGCTTAAATCTATTTTTTTTAAAGGTTTTTTGATAATTTCAATTTTAGTTTAATGATTTTAATTAATTTAGCAAGATAGCTTATGGATTAGGTTTTTGTTTTATACCAAAATTGACCTAATCCCATTATAAGTCCTTTTTAATTTTTAAAAGTTATTTTAATTTTAATAGCTATTTAGTCTATTTATTTTATCTAAATGTGCTCTATAGAGTTCTATGTACATTTTCGTTAAATTTATATTTTTATGTACATCACTATATAAATCCACATATGCTAGGTAAGCTTCTCGATTATTTTCATGATTTATATCGTATTTTTCCCTGCGTTTATCTAATTCTGCGATTAGACTTGCTCTTTTTTTAACAATTTTATCATGTAAAGCTACTATTTTTTTATAATCTGCTTCAGATCCTTTTGTTGAATATATTTTTGTGTGTATATTGTCAGCTTCTATTGCAATTGGCGTATCTTCCTCAATAGTTTTTGTAACAATTTTTTTTAATTGTTCATAGTTCATTTTAGAATAATCTACAGTTTTAGATGCATCATTCTTTTTTACTGTTTTAGTAGTGTTAGCTGTTGTATCAGCATTTAATGTTGGAGTTGTTAAGGCAATCATTGCCATAGTTGTTAAACTTAATAATTTTTTCATTGTTTTTTCCTTTCAAAATAGTTTTTTTAATTTTTAGATTTTTTATATTTTTTAGTTTTAAAATAAATTATTTAGATAGCATCGTAATTTTTATGCATATTTAACTCCTTTAATGAAATAAAATTTATTGTAATACCCCCCCCCATTAATAAAAGTTAATAAGATTAATTAGATAGTTTAAAAATAAGTTTTTTTATGTGAATTAAATATTAAATGTCGTTATAAGGCAAAATATTATATTTTGTGCTTAATCAAAATAATTACTAGCTTGTAATTTAAATTAAAAAAATTATTTAATAGAATATGGATTTTCCTAATTTATAGCTAAATTAGGAAAATTTATTAATTAGATAGTATCTCCGTTAAAGATTGAGTTTTTAACAACTACATAATCAACTTTTCTAATATCACGAAGTTCTTTTCCACCTGCATAAGAAATTGAGCTTTGCAAATCTTCTCTCATTTCATTTAAGGTATCAAAAATATTTCCCCTAAATGGAACATACATTTTTTTACCTTCTACATTTTTACGCTCACCTTTTTGAAATTCACTTGCTGAGCCATAATATTCTTTCATTTTTTTGCCATCAATTTCTATGGTTTTTCCAGGACTTTGCTCGTGTCCGCTAAATAATGAGCCTATCATTACAAAAGTAGCTCCAAAACGAATTGATTTTGCTATATCTCCGTGATTTCTAATACCACCATCAGCAATTATTGGCTTTTTAGCACTTTTAGCACACCAGCGAAGTGCTGCAAGCTGCCAACCACCAGTTCCAAAACCGGTTTTAAGCTTAGTAATACACACCTTACCAGGTCCAATACCAACCTTAGTTGCATCAGCTCCAGCATTTTCTAAATCCCTAACAGCTTCAGGAGTTCCGACATTTCCTGCTATTACAAAGCTAGTTTTTAATGTGCTTTTAATGTATTTAATCATTTTAATTACATTGTCGCTATGTCCGTGAGCAATATCAATTGTAATATATTCAGGATATAGCTCATTTGCTTTTAATTCATCAATAAATTCGTATTCTTTTTGAGTAATGCCAACAGAAATTGACGCAAAAAGCCCTAATTCTTGCATTTTTTTTACAAAGTCTAATCTTTTTTCAGGCTCAAATCTATGCATAATGTAAAAATAATCACTTCTAGCAAATGAAATCGCTAATTCTTCATCAATGATTGTTTGCATATTTGCAGGAACTACAGGTAGTTTAAAAGTTCTATTACCAAGCCTTACGCTAGTATCGCATTCGCTTCTTGAATTGATTATACATTTTGCAGGGATTAATTGCACGTCTTCATAATCAAATACTAATAAATTATTTAACATCTCATCTCCTTAAATTAAAGAACTGATTTTATCTTATAAACAATTAATAAAAACTTGATTTTAAAAGTAAAAATACTTTACGGAATTTAAATCCGGATTTTCACCGGAATTATTTTTTAGCTATCGCTTCTATTTCTATTCTTGATGCTTTTGGTAATGCTGCTACTGCAAATGCACTTCTAGCAGGGAAAGGCTCTTTAAAAAACTCAGCATAAGCTTCATTAACTGCTGCAAAATCATTTATATCAGCTAATAAAACCATTGTTTTTATAACATTATTCATATCTAAACCTTGCTCGTTTAAGATAGCTTTTATATTTCTTAAACTTTGTCTTGTAAGCTCTTTAATATCGCCTTTTACAAACTCTCCTGTACTAGGGTCAATTGGTAGCTGACCACTAACAAATACTAAATCATCTGATTTACCACACACACTATAAGGTCCAATAGCCTTTGGATAATTCATTTTTTCTCCTTTTTTGAAAAATTTTGCAAAAATATTAGCAAAAAAATATTAAAAATTATTAAAACTATAAAAAATAGTTATAATTAAGGATTTTTTAATAATTTTTTTGCAAAAATTATAAAAATTAATAAAAAAATCTTAAAAAAGGAGAAAAAATGAGAAAATTTTTAGATGAGAATTTAATCTCTAGAAAAAATACAGATTGTTTAAAATGGGATAAATTGCAAGAACGTTTCGGTGATTCTGATTTACTTGCAATGTGGGTTGCTGATATGGAATTTTCTGCTCCAAAAGCAGTTTTAGATGGACTTTCAGCAAGAATACAACATGGGGCTTTTGGTTATGCTTACACTACAAATGAATATTATGATGAGTTTATTCTTTGGATGAAAGATATTCATAATGTAGAATTAAAAAGGGATTGGATTAGATTTAATTTTGGTGTAGTAAATAGTATATATCAATTAGTGAATTTATTTACAAAAGAAAATGATAGTATTTTAATAATGGCTCCTGTATATTATCCATTTTGGAATAGTATAAGAGATAATAATAGAAAAATAGTTGCAAACGAGCTTGTTTATAATAATAAAACAGGTGAATTTAGTATTGATTTTAATTTGCTTGAAGAAGATATTAAAAACAATAATGTAAAAATGGTTATTTTTTGCTCTCCTCATAATCCTGCAGGTAGAATTTGGAGTAAAGAAGAATTAAAAAAATGTTTTGATTTATTTAAAAAATATAATGTTTTAATTATAAGTGATGAAATTCATCAAGATTTACAAATTAGTGATAAGAAATTTATCTCTGCATTAGCACTAGATAACGCTAAAGATTATTTTGATAGCTTAATAGTTTTAAATGCTGCATCAAAAACATTTAATCTAGCTTGTTTGCTAAACTCTCACATAATAATTCCTGATGAAAAATTAAGAAAAAGCTACGATAATTTTGCTAAAAAATACAATCAAATTGAAACAAATATATTAGGTTTATTGGCTACTCAATTAGCTTATAAACATGGTAGAGAATGGAGAAAAGGACTTTTAAATGTTTTAAAACATAATTATAATTATTTAAAGGAAGAATTAAGTAAAAATGATAAAACTAAAAATATTATAATAACTCCTTTAGAGGGTACTTATTTGACTCTACTTAATTTAAATCCTGTAGTAAACAAGGAAAGAACAAAAGAATTTATTCAAGATGATTGTAAAATTGCTATTGATTTTGGTGAATGGTTTGGTGCAAACTATAAAGGCTTTGTAAGAATCAATTTAGCAACTGATCCTAAATACATAAAAGAATGTGTAAATAGAATGATTGATAATTTAAGTAAGAAAGATTATAGGTGATTGTTATGGAAATTTTAAAAAATTATAAATCGTCTTTTATTTTATTAGGGGCTATTTTATTAGGTTCTTTAATAGGTAATGCTATGGGAGAAGGAGCTAAAATTTTTGAGCCTATCGCTAATTTATTTTTAAATCTTCTTTATTGTTTAGTAGTTCCTATGATTTTTATATCATTAGTTAGTTCAATAACTAATGCTCAAAGTAATTCAAAGTTAGGAAAAATAATATTTGTTATGATGGTTATTTTTGCTTTAAGTGAAATTATAGCTGCATTATTTATGTTATTTTTTACTCAATTTTATGAAGTTGCTAATACATATAATTTTGGTACTGCTAGTGAATTTAGCAAAGGCAATAGTGATTTCTTATCAATGTTTAGTGTTGGTAATTTTTATGAATTATTTTCAAGGTCAAATCTTACAGCACTAATTGTATTTAGTTTAATTTTTGGCGTTGCATTATTAAAATTAAAAGATACTTCAGATATTGTAATTAATTTCTTTGCACAGTTAAATGAAGTTATTGTAAAGATGGTTTCTTTTGTAATGTTTTTTGCACCACTTGGATTGGGTTGTTTTTTTGCAGTTCTGATTGGAACTAGCAAAGGTATGGTAACTGCAGATTTATCAAAAGCAATATTTGTATATTTTATAGCTGCGATTATTTATTATTTTATTTCTAATTTCATTCTTGCATATTTAGCAGGAGGATTTAGTGGGACTAAAAAATATTTTAAATATATAATTACTCCAACATTGGTTTCTCTTGGAACATGCTCAAGTGCAGCTACTATTCCTTCAAATTTAATTGCAGGAAAAAATATAGGAATTAGCGATGAAGTTAAAAATTTAGTTGTTCCTTTTGGTTGTAATTTACATAAAAGTGGAGCAGTATTAATTACTATATTGAAAATTACTTTTATGTGTTCTGTATTCGGTGTAGATTTATTTACTTTTGATAATTTAATTACGGCAATCTTTGTTTCTGTATTAGCTTCAAGTGTTATGGGTGCAATACCTGCAGGTGGATATGTTGGAGAGATATTTATAATTAGTGCATTTGGATTTCCACCAGAAGCAATACCGGTTATGGTTTTAATAGGAACTATAACAGATGCACCAGCAACTGCTATAAATGCTACAAATGATGTAAGTGCAGCTATGCTGGTAGATAAAATAGTTAATAAAACTAAATTTTAATAAGCCCTAAAATAGGGCTTATAATTACTTTACGCAACTATAATTTACAAAACATTTACCGAGGGCTTTATGAATCAACAAACAAGAACAGAATATATAAAATTAGTGCATTTTTTAGCACAAGCTTTAGGCAAGGATTATGAAATAGTTTTGCACGATATAAATGATGATGGAATGAGTATTGCAGAAATTGCTAATAATCACATAAGCGGAAGAAGTATTAATTCTCCTATTACAGGATTTGCACTTGAGCTTGTTAATAAAAAGATTTATGAAGAAAGAGATTTTTTAAGCAATTATAAAGCAAGTGCAGGTGGAAAAAATATAAGAGGTAGCACATTTTTTATCAAAGAAGGCAATAAATTAAGTGGAATGCTATGTATAAACTACGATAAAAGTAGAATGGAAAATATAGCAGCACAATTATTAGGTAGTGATATACCTGTAGAAGAAGCTGCTTATGAAGAAGTTTTGAGCCTTGATTTAAATGAGCTAATTCAAGAATTAACAGGGCTTAGCGTAAATGAGCTAAAAAATACTAATCTAAAACCAAAACAAAGACAAATAATAGTAGATAAAATCTATGAAAAAGGTATTTTTAATATAAAAGGCTCAATTACAGAAATAGCTAATCTTTTAAACCTTTCAGAATCAAGCATATATCGTTGTATAAACAAATCTAAACAAAAATTTTAATCAAGCATAAACGCTTGATTAAATTAAATTCCATTAGTATTTAGTGCTAAAATCTCAATAGTAATTAATATTAAAGGTATTTTTATGAAAGTAATTTTTGGCCCAGTTAATTCAAGAAGATTTAAAAAATCTTTGGGTATAGATTTAAGCCCTAATGAGAAATGCTGTAATTTTGATTGTTTATATTGTGAGCTTGGAAAAGCTAAATTAAAATATGAAAATAATTCAAATTTAAGTGTTGAATATATAATAAATGAGCTAAAAGAAGCTTTGAAAATACATAAAGATTGCGATTATATAAGCATTAGTGCAAATGGCGAACCTACTTTATATCCATATTTAGATGAATTGATTATAAAAATAAATGAAGTTAAAAAGAATGCAAAATCATTAATTTTGAGTAATGCAAGCACAATTTTTGATAAAAATATTCAAAAGGCATTATTAAATCTTGATAGCGTTAAATTAAGCATTGATAGTGTAAATCCTAAGGTATTTCGCAAAATTGATAGGACAAATATAGATATAAATAAAATAGTTCAAGGTATAAAAGAATTTAGTCAAATTTATAAAGGTGAGTTGATTTTAGAATGCTTGGTTTTAGATGGTATTAATGATGATGAAAAGGATTTTATTGCTTTAAATGATATTTTAAAGGATATTAAAGCAACTAGACTTGATTTAGGAACTATTGATAGACCGAGTGATTATAATGTAAAGGCTGCAAGTTTTGAGAAGTTAAGTAAATTGGCTAGTTTGATAACTAATATAAAAGTTAATATTATGAGTAGAAATACTAATATAAATAAATATGATGATTTGCTTAAAACTATTAGTTTAAGACCATTAAGTTCACAAGAAATTGATGAAAAAGATATAAAAATGTTAGATGAATTAGTAGATAAAAATATAATAAAATGTGTGAAAATAAATGATATTAATTTTTATAAATTAAACAAATCAAATTCTAATTAATATAAAAGCTATTGTGATTAATTTGCTTATTTTAAGTGTATTTATAAACTAAGTGCGAATGAAATAAAAAGGGCTTGATTTTAACATTAAGCTTTGTTATATCAATATTAAAATTATTTAAAAAATATTCATACAAAAGCGAATAGTTAGAATTATTCATATAAATACAAATAATATTCTCATCATCTTCTATTAGTAAAGTATCATAAAATCTTTGATTATTTAAAGTAAAAATTTTATAAATATTTTTAAAAAATACTAAAAGTATAAAATTACAAACACTCATAAAAATATAAAATATACTCAAAAAATTATTTAATTTATATAATTGTTGTTTGCTTTGAATATTAAGGCAGGTTTTATAGATTTTAGCATTTTTAAATATATTGTTTTTTCTTTCTCATTAAGCTCATCTCTTTGCCTACAACTATGATTAATACAATAAATAAAATCCTTATGAAAATATATAATATTAGGTTTTTTAAACTTATAATGTAAATATCGCTCATCAAAATATGCAGCAATAATAAATAAATTAATACTAGAAACCTTCATAGAAAAATTACCAATATACATAAAAACACAAAAGCAAATAAACAAAGCGCTAGAATGAACTAAGCTAGTAATATAAGCGTTTTTATCTTTTAAATAAAATAAAGGCGTAAAATTACTAGAAGTTAAATATTCGCTCAAATTTTCTCCTTATTAAACTTTTCTTCTATAAGCTGTGATTGCGATTTTTGTAAAATCACCCCTTATATTATCATCATCTATTAGATTTGTAATGACTGCTTTATATGTTTTATTCTCAGGTACAAAATAAATTCTAGAATGTCTTTGTACCATTCTGACTTCTTCACCTTTAATATTCATAATTGAACTACCTATTACGTATGTATCATCATTTGGTGTAGCGACTTTATCAAATACTAATATCTCATTACCATCTTTAGTAAGCTCATATATTTTAATATCAAGTGCAAGTGGATAATAAGGATTATCTCGTATATTATCTACTATTTTTTTGTCATATAAATTAACTATACGATAATCCTTATTGCCTATTTTACCATAGCAAAAATACGTAGGATAAAAAACATAAAACCCTAAATGTTTTCCTATATCTTTTCTTTGTGGTTTAAAGATTATTTCAATTTTAGATCCTTTTTCGCTTAAATTAAATAAAGTATATATAGGAGTTTTTGGTATTTTATCTTTATGAACAAATTCAAAAGCATTTAAACTAAAAACTAGCATAAGTAATAAAGAAATTTTTTTAAGCATTTAAACTCCTTTATTTTTTCATATCATAACATTATTTAAGAATATTTCTTGGTTTGTAAATGTGTTTAAAAGTTAAAATATGATTTTAAATTCTTAGAATTTAAAATGGATAATTAAATATTTTTTATTGTTTAACATTTGCCTTTATTAGGAGTTTTATAAGTTGAATATTTGTAAAATTTTAATACAGATTATTTCAACTCATTTTTTCTCCTTTTTTAGATTTATTTCACAGCCAAAAATTTTAAATTTATTACATCTATCAATAGTTTTTTCTGAATATGGTTGATAAATTACATTAGATACCATATCTAAAATATCAATAAAAGTTATACTATAATAATTGTCATATCTAATATGATTTAAATTATTAAAATTATGATAATTTAAAATATAATCACTACCCTTATACTCTATAATAAAAGTTTCTTTTGCTTCTTCGTAATATTTATTTGATATTTTCATCTTATTAGATTTTTTTAAAAGCTTTAATAAATCCTTATTTTTAATAGGGTGATTGCAAAAATCTTTTTCTATAAACAATATATTTCCAAATTCTCCTGATAAAGCTAAGTAATTTTTATCATTTAAAATTACATCACTTATAGTTATACTTTTATGTTTTTCTATGTATTTTTTACCTTTAATTTTACTTATAATATAAAGTTCGCCATTTTTATCAACTTCTATAAAACGATAATTAACATTATCATTGCTATCATTTGAACTATAATCTTTTATATACTTATAAACTTTTCTATCAAGCCCTAAATCCCAGCAGTATTTAAGAGTGTCTTTTACTTCTTGGCTTGCGTAAGGCTTAGCATCTATAATTTTTGGCTTTATTTTTATATCCTTATATCTAAAAAAATCTTGCCAAAAATTATTTAGTTTTGGTAATTTTCTACATTTTTCTGGCTCATCAATAAATTGTCCATGCTCATATCGCATATAGTTATATTTATTGCATTCTATTGAGTTTTCTTGAATTATTTTTATATGTTCTATTAATTCTTTAGGATAGGTTTTTGAGTTTTCAAGACTAGTGCTAAGCTCTTTTATTCTAGTTTTATAAGAATTTATAATGCAATTATTATCATCTTTACAATTACTAATGTTTTTTAAAAATTCATCTTGGTCTTGCTTTATCTCTTTTGTAATATAAGGAAAGCTTTTATAAATGCTATCTAGCTCTATTTTTAACTTATTTATTTGATATGAATAAATATTTGTAATTAGTAAAATCATTAATATTTTAAACATAACTCTCCTTTATTTTTTATATCATAGCATTATTTAAGAATATTTCTTGGTTTATAAATGTGTTTAAAAGTTAAAATATGATTTTTAAATTCTTAGAATTTAAAATGGATAATTAAATATTTTTAATACTTTTAATGTGTTTTTATGAATATGAGTAGTTATAGTGAAATTAAGCTAGGAAAACCTAGCTTAATTTTTTAATGTAGTTCTTTCCAGATTGCGTTTTTCCAAGCATAAGCTAATATTGCTAATAATGCAAAATAAGCCATTATTTTGTATCCTAAATCTTCGCGTTCAGCTTTTTTACTATCTCCAACGCTAGTTAAATAAGCAACAACATCATTTTGAGCTTGTTCGTTAAGTCCAACTCTAGGCATCGCAGTTCCTGGAAGTTGTTTTTGAGTATCGTTTATAAATTTATGTAAATACTCATCTCCTTTAGCACGAATTATTATTGATAAATCAGGTGGCGTTGAACCCATATAATCTTTTAAATCTCCGCCATTTACTTTAGCAATAAAACCATCATATTTAACATCATGACATCTTCCGCAAGCTTCTTCAAAGATAACTTTTTTGTTCTCAAAATTAATTTTTGCAACTTTTTCGCTATCGCTTAATTTACTTGCATTTATTTCATTAGCAATTTTTGCTTTTTTTGCTTCAAGAGCAGCTTTTCCGATACTATTTAAATATCCTACTATATTAGCAACTGATTGAGCATTTTCATCACTTATACTGCCATCATCTTCTAAAAATGCTGTCATCATAGGGTGTGGATTTTCATCATTATATTTTTTGTTATTTTTCATAGCAAGTGCAGGATTAAGAGAAATTGCCATTAAGAATTTACTATCATAAATAGCTCCTGCTGTGCTTAAATCAGGATAAATAATACCTTGAGCGCTAATTCCATCATCAGCAGCTACTAATTCATCAAATTCAACTCTATGACAGCTAGCACAATTAGCTTCAAAATCAGCCTTTCCAGCTTCAACATCAGTTTTTAAACTAGCTATTTTATCAACATTAGCCCAAAGTTTTTTAGTATCTTCTAATTTTTTTGTAGCAAAATCAATATCATCTTTTTTACCACTTTCATTAGCTTTTTTTAATTCAACTTCAGCTTGAGCTATATCGCCTGCTTTAAAATCAAAATTAACTTCGCTAGTATGTTCGTGCATTTGTGAATGAGCGTAAGGCTCAACTCCCCAATAAACAATACCTGTGAATATAACTAATATTGCAAATATTTTTAACTCTTTCATTACTTAGCCTTTCTTTCCATAAGAGTAATTACTGGTAAAACTACTATTAATAATGCTAAAAATGTAACAGAAGCAATAGTTGCTATTGTATTATTAATTCCAACAGGAGGTAATTTACCATAAATAGTAAGAACAATCATATCAATTACTAATAGCCAAAACCATACAAAAAATGCTCCACGCTTATGTGCAGGCGCTACTACATTTGAGCGGTCTAGGAATGGTAATACAAAGAAAATTACTTGAGCTATACCAAAGCAAGCAAGACCAACTTCATAAGAAAATCCTCTTAAGATTTCATAACTCCATAAGAAATACCATTCAGGATAAATATGTGGTGGAGTTTTAAGTGCATTTGCTGGTTCAAAGTTAATTGGATCCATAGCAAAATCATAGTGAAAGCATACTAGATAAAAATAGAAAATCATAAATAAGCAAACATAAAAAATATCTTTACATAAGAAATCAGGCCAAAACGATATAACTTTCGCTTCTTTTTTCTTGCCAGCTAAATATTTTTCAGCTTCTAAATCAAAATCAATTTCTTCAGCAATTTCGTTATTTACATGTGGAAATCTTAAAGCATAAAAGTGAATTGCAACAAATGCAATAACAACTATTGGCAATAAGCAAACATGTAGCATAAAAAATCTATTTAATGTAGCATCTCCAACAGCGTAATCACCTCTAATCCATTCAACTAATTCAGGTCCTATGAAAGGAATACCACCAAAAAGATTAGTAATAACCATAGCAGCCCAATAGCTCATTTGTCCCCAAGGTAGCATATAACCACTAAATGCTTCAGCAGAGAATAATACGAATAATACCATACCGCTTATCCAAATGATTTCACGACCTTTTTTATAAGAGCCATAATAAATACCTGTTAATAAGTGTATATACATTACTAAAAATACTACCGACGCAGCAACCCCGTGCATATGTCTCCATAGCCAACCATATTCAACTTCTTGCATAATAGTTTTATTTACACTATCAAAAGCAAGTGCAACATCAGGTTTATAATACATTACAAGTAAAAGTCCTGTAATAAATAGTATTGCAAACATAGTAAGTAAAATTACTCCCATTGCCCATAAAAAGTTAATTTTCTTAGGAATCCAGTATTGTGTCATCATAACTTGCATAAATTTTTTGATAGCAAGTCTTTGATCTAGCCAATCAACAATTCCATTTGATTTTTCAAAATGTGCCATGATTAAGCCTTTCCTACATTTTTCATAATTTCTTCATACTCTTTGCCAACTTCTCCTAAAACTAATTTAGTTCCATCAATTGAAAAAGGTGGAATTTCAAGTGGTTTAGGAGGTGGTCCTGACATATTTTTTCCGCTTACATTAAATTTTCCACCATGACAGGCACAAACAAATTCTTTATCAGCTGAATGATATGCTGGAATACAACCTAAATGAGTGCATAGTCCAATTACTACCGTATATCTTGCATCTCCTGCTATTATATCTGTATTGCTTTGTTCCATATCACTTGATTTTTTTAGAATGAATATTGGTTTTTTTCTCCATTCAACAGTTCTTAGCTCTCCATCAGCTAAAGGCGATAAATCAACGGTTGTAAAACCTGCTGCTTTTACACTAGGAAGTGGATCCCAAGTTTTTTTCATACCCACTAGTGTAAAAACACCACCAACAGCCGCAGCAGCGCCTAATGTAAAGCCCATAAAGCTTCTTCTACTAGCCATACTTATCCTTTCATAAAATTTGAAAATAAATAGCTAGTTTAGTGAAAATTGGGTAAATATTACAAGAGTATATTATTATTAATAGTTTTGGAATATTATTTGCTATGGGATTTTTGCATTTTAATTTAAGGAGAGAAAATGGAATTTTATAAATCTAAACCATTGATTGTAAGTGCCTTAGCCGGTAGAGATTTAAGAAATAAATTAATTAGCTCAAACATAGCTAATATTGATACTCCTTTTTATAAATCAAGAGATATTGATTTTGAAACAGCCTTAAACGAAAATGCAAATAAACTTTACAAAACTACACAAAATGCACAAATTGCAGCTACAAATTTTATGCATTTTGGAAAAGGTATGAGTAATAAACTAGCAGTTACTAATGAAAGGCATTTACAACCATTAGAATTTGAAAATAGCGAAAATGGAACTATTTTTGCTAGAGATGGACATTTGCAAAGAAATGATGCAAATACCGTTGATTTAGATGTAGAAACAAGTGAATTAAGCAAAAACGCAATTATGATTAGTGCGCTTGATTCTGTGCTAAAAAAACAAAGTGAAGTTGTAAGAACTATAATTGAGAGTAGTTCTAAATTAAGTTAAGGGATAATTTATGGCATTTTTAAGCGATTTTGATATTAGTGGATATGGACTAAGCGCTCAAAGATTTAGAATGAATTTAATTAGCTCAAATATAGCTAATGCAAATACTACTAGAACAAATGAAGGTGGTCCTTATAGAAGGCAAGATGTAGTATTTAAAGCCGTTAATTTTGATGATGTTTTAAATGAAGAAATTAATTCTAAAAATAGTTTTTTTGAGTATGAAAATCCTTTAAATGACCCTGTAAATTTTCCTGAAGCAAAGCCTGCTGTTATGGGTGTAGTAGTAGATAAAGTAGTAAGAGATGATAAGGATTTTATATTAAAATACGAGCCAAATCATCCCGATGCAAATGCTAAAGGATATGTAGCATATCCTAATATAAATCCTGTTGTAGAAATGAGTAATTTAATTGAGGCAACAAGGGCTTATCAAGCAAATGTGGCAGCATTTACAAGTGCTAAAACAATAGCTCAAAGTGCTATTGATTTATTAAGATAGGAATTTAAAATATGAATAATATTAAAATCAATCCAAGTTTGATTCAAAGTATTGAAAATACCAAATCAAATTCTAATAAAGTTGATAATGGTTTTTCATTTGCAGATGCTTTAAAACAAGAATTAGAAGAGCTAAATAAAGAACAAATTGTATCAGATAAAGCTATGGCTGATGTAGCTACTGGAAATGTGAAAGATTTACATCAAGCAGCTATTGCTATTAACAAGGCTGAAACAAGTATGAAATTTATGTTAGAAGTTAGAAATAAAGCTATTAACGCATACAAAGAGATAAGTAGAACTCAAATATAAAAAATGCAAACACCTTACGAGCCTAGTAAAAAGACTTTTATAGTATTGTTTTTTTTGTTGCTCGCTTCTTTTTTTATTATTTTTTCTTTTGTTAGAAGCAAAACTAATGAAAGGAATGTAGGTAGTATTGAAAGAGGTGAGCGAGTAGGTGCTTTAAATGGAGATATTATTAGTGCTGATGGATATACATTAGTAACTAGTAGAAGAATTTATAGAGCTGAAATTGATATTAGAAGTATTAATTTAGATAAATTAGATTATTTTTTAAAATTATTTCAGATTTATGCCTTTATTGATGATAAAGAAATGAAAGATATTAAAGCAAGATTATTAAAAGCTTTAAAGCAAAAAAAGGTTTATAATTTTGTTTTATCAAAAGAAATTGATTCAAAAGCTGCAAGTTATTTACAAGAATTATCTAAAAAACTTTATGTTTCAGGATTTTTTAAATCCTTTAAAAATGCAAATGGAAAAGTAAGCACAAGAAGACTTGAGATAATTGAACATAAAGAAGAAAGAGTTTTTTCTAAAGGAGATATTTTAACCCCAATTCTTGGTTATTCTCAACTAAGTTTAGAAGATGGAATATATTCAAATATTCCAAAAAAAGGTTTGGAAAAATATTATGAGCAGTATTTAAGCCCTAAAAGTGATTATAAAATAACAGGTAGTAAGGATATTGGTGGAAATATAATCATAAATTCTGATAGTTTTTTAAGTGATAGAATTAATGGTAGTAATGTATATTTAAATGTAAATTTAAAGCTTCAAAAAGGGTTAGAAAATATAGCAAGTGTTGCTAGAAAAAATTTTGGTGCTAAGCAAGTAATAATAGGCATTTTAGATAGCAAAGATGCAAGTGTAATTGCACTAGCAACTAGCAAAAGGTATGACCCATATCATAGAAAAAGTGATTTATCGTATCTAAATACTGACGCTGTAGAATTTGAATACGAACCAGGCTCGGTAATTAAGCCAATTGCTTTTGCTAATTTATTAAAACTAAATCGCATAACCCCTTTTGAATGGGTAAAGACTTATGGCGGAAGAATGAAGCTTGATAAGTTTTACATAACAGATACACATCCTATGGATAGTATGATTGCTGAAGATATTATAGTTCATTCATCAAATATAGGAATGGTTCAAATTTCTAATAAAGAAAATGTAAAAGAATTAATTAATGGTTATTTGGAATTTAATTTAGGAAATTTAACTGGTATTGACTTGCCTTATGAAAAAGCAGGTTTTATAAAAGATGCTAAAAAAACTTATGAAGTAGAAAAAAATACTATGGCTTATGGATATGGTTTTAGAACCACCTTTATACAACTTTTAGCAGCTTATAATGTATTTAACAATCGTGGAATTTGGATTAGTCCTAAAATTGCTAAATATTATAATGAAGATAAGGAATTAAAAGAAATATATACTAAAACAGAAAAAGAAGTCTTGCCACTTGAAATTGCAAAGCAGATGAATAGGATATTAATAAAAACTGCAAATCAAAAATCTTTAGCAAAATATTGGCCTTTAGGAATTAGCGTAGGTGGTAAAACAGGAACAGCAAGAATTAGTGTTAGTGGAAAATATGAAAGAGAATATAATGCAAATTTCTTCGGTTTTGCAAATGATGAAAACAATAGATACACAATTGGTGTTTTAGTAATGAGTCCTGATAAAGATAAAGAAGGATATTATGCAGCCCAAACAGCTTTACCTGTTGCAGCACTTGCTATTAATCAATTAATAGAAGATGGTTTTTTAAAGCCAAGTTATAATAGAATTGATTAATATTTATTTTATAAAATGCCCCTAAAAACGGATAAATAATGCAAAATATTAAAAATCAAATGATTTCATTTGCTAATGAAATATTAAAAAATTTTAATGGTGCTGTTTTAGGGCTTAGTGGTGGGCTTGATAGTGCTATTGTATTAAGAATATTAAGCGAGTGCGAAAAAAAGCCACATTGCCTTATAATGCCTACTAATATTTCAAATAAAACAAATCTTGATGACGCTATTAATTTAGCAAATAAATATGCTTTAAAATATGAAATTATAAATATTCAAAACATTTTAGATGAATTTATTAAAGCAAGTGGTTCTAATGACAAGGTATTAATAGGAAATTTTGCAGCTAGGATTAGAATGACTTTATTATATGATTATTCAGCTAAGCATAATTTATTAGTAGCAGGGACAAGCAATAAGAGTGAATTAATGTTAGGATATGGCACTATTTGGGGAGATTTAGCCTGTGCTTTTAATATTTTAGGCGATTTTTACAAGAGTGAATTATTTGAGTTTGCTAAATTTTTAGAACTACCTAATAATATAATTAGTAAAAAACCAAGCGCAGACCTTTATGAAGGTCAAGATGATGAGAGCGATATTGGTTTTACTTATACAGAAATTGATAAGTTTTTAAAAAATTATGAAAAAAATATAATTGATAATAATTATATAAAACTATTAGATAGAATAAATAAAAATAAGTTCAAAAGAGAAAATATAAAAATATTTAAAAGGTCATAAATATGAAAGAAATTTCTTGTTTTTTAAATGTAATTACAGAAGATGATAAAGAGTTTTTAATTAAATCATTAGATAATGATATAAATAGTATTAAATTATTAGAAGATAGTTTAAGTGAAATTTATAAAGGTTCTCGTATAGTTTTAACCAATAATCACACAGCAGCACACCATTTAGCTTTAAGTGCGATTGATTTAAAGCGTGGAGATAAGGTAATTTGCTCTGTAAATTCATTTCCAACAATTGCTCAAAGTATTAGATATTTTGATGCTGAACCTATTTTTGTAGATGTTGAGCTTGATAGTTTTAATATTGATATAAAGAGTTTAGAAGAAGCACTAATTAAACATAATCACAAGAAATTAAGAGCAGTTTTTGTAAATCATACCGCAGGGCTTGCAGCAAAACTTGATGAAATTAGAGCTTTATGTGAAAAATACAATGTATCTGTAATAAATGATTGTGGTTTTGCACTTGGTATGGAGTATAAAGGCGAATTAGTAGGAACTAAGGATTTAATATCTTCTTTTGGGTTTAATGCGATGAGAAAAGACCCTGTGTTTGCAGGCGGATTTTTAGTAATTAATGATGAAAAAGTTTATGAAAGAGCAAAATTATTAAACTCAAATGGAATTTCATCAAATGCTTGGGGAGATGATGGCAATCTTGGATATTTTTATGATGTAACAGATATTGGACACGAGTATGAAATCACTAAAGTATGTGCGTCTTTAGCTTTATCTAAAGTAAAAAATTATAAATATTACTTAAAAAGAAGAAGAGAAATAGCAAATATTTATAATGAAGAGTTAAAGGGTTTAAAGCATATTAAATTGCCTACAACAACCCCAGAACACACATTTTTAAGATATATCATAAAGGTTGATAAAAATAGAGATAATTTTGCTAAAAAGCTAAAAGAAATGGGGATAAATACAGGAATTCATTTCATACCTTTAAATTTCTTAAGCTACTATAAACAAAAATATAATCTAAAAATCAATGATTTTCCAAATGCTTTAGCAAACTATGCTCAGATTTTATCAATACCAATTCATATAAATCTTAGCGATGAAGATGTAAAAAGAGTTTGTGATGCTATAAAAACTCTTGATTCAAGCTGGATTTAATGGGTTTTATTGATAGATATTTTTTTAATCCTAATTTATGGCAAAAGATTTTAATTTTCACTCTTTTGCCATTTTCTTATATATATTCTTTTATTGCTAGTAAAAACTTTAAATCTACAAAGAAAAATGATTTTAAAATTCCAATAATTAGCGTAGGAAATATCAGCGTAGGCGGTAATGGTAAAACCCCATTTTGCAAGGCTTTAAGCGATATGCTTTATCCTATTTATAACGATGATATTTTTATTATTCTTCGTGGTTATAAACGCAAAAGCAAAGGTTTGCTTGTAGTAAAATTGCATAATCAAATTCTAAGCGATTATTTAAACGCAGGTGATGAAGCATTAGAACACGCTTTATTTACAAAAGCAAATGTGATAGTTAGTGAAGATAGAATTAAAGGCATTCAAAAGGCTATTAGTTTGGGTGCAAAATGTATTATTTTAGATGATGCTTTTTCTAAGACAAATATAAAAAAATTTGATATTTTATTAAACTCAAATATAAAATATAAATATAATTTTACCCTTCCAAGTGGAGCTTATAGACTTCCTAAAAGTTATGAAAAATTTGCAGATTTTAATGCTTATCAAGATTTACATTTTAAAAGGACTTCTTTTATTAAAGACATTAAAGAAGATATGATTTTAATATCAGCTATTGCAAAGCCTTTTAGATTATTGCAATATAAAGATTTAGTAAAAGCTTATTATTTTTATAACGACCATTCAAGCTTTAATAAAGAAGAGCTAATAAATCTTATGCAAAAGCACAATGCAAAATATATTTTGCTAACTAAAAAAGATTATGTAAAAATAAAAGATTTTAATTTAGAAACTATATTAATTGATGAAGAATTAATAATTTTTGATGAGTTAAAAACAGCTATATTTAATTATTTAAAGGAATTTAATGTATCTTATAAAGACAACCAGCAATGATTTAGAATTGCTTAAAAAAATTGCAAATAAAATAATCAAAAAAGAGCTTAGCAAGTGTATTCATATTGCTAAAATTACAAGTATTTATAAATGGGACGGAAAAATTATTAATGATGATGAGTTTAGTTTAGAAATAAAATCAAAAAATATAAAAAAGGTTTATAAAATAATCAAAAAACACCATAATTACGAATGTTTTGAGTTTGTGTATTATAAATTTAAAGCAAAAGATAAGTATTTAGAATTTTTAAAGGAGAAATAATGATATTTTATTCAAGTAGAGATGAAAACATTACAAGTGATTTTGCAAATGCACTTAAAAATCCACTCTCAAGCGATGGGGGATTGTTTTGCCCTAGTAAATTGCAAGTATTTAATAAAGATGAATTAAAAGGTTTGGGTTATAAAGAATTTGCTAAAAAGATTTTTTCAAGTTTGAGTGATGATTTGAGTAGTTTTGAAAATAGTTTAGATGAATATTTAGATTTTGATACTAAAGAGCCTTTTGTTATCAAAAAACTTGATAGTAAAACTGATATATGTGAATTATTTCACGGAAAAACTAGAGCTTTTAAGGACTTAGCATTAGCACCACTTGCAAGACTTATGGATAATGATAAACATTTAATTATCTGTGCTACTAGCGGAGATACAGGCCCAGCAACTCTTAGTGCATTTAGTAAAAACAAAAGCTCAAAAGTAGTTTGTATTTTCCCAAAAGGAAAAACAAGTGCTGTTCAAGAGCGTCAAATGGCTAATGTAGATTATGGTAATTCTTTAGTATTAGCAATTGATGGTAATTTTGATGATGCTCAAAGCACATTAAAAAATCTATTAAATGATAAAGAATTTAAAGAAATTGTAAAAAATCAAGGCTTAAATCTAAGTGCTGCAAATTCACTTAATTTCGGAAGAATTACTTATCAATTGCTATATCATTATTATCTTAGTCTTCAATACAAAAACCCAATAAATGTGATAATTCCTAGTGGGAATTTCGGTAATGCACTTGCTTGTTTTTATGCTAAGCAAATGGGTGCAAATATAGATAAAATCAAAATCGTAAGCAATGAAAATACAATTCTTTATGATTTCTTTACTACAGGTGAATATGATTTAAGAAATCGTGAGTTTAAATGCACTTATTCTCCTGCTATGGATATTTTAAAATCATCAAATCTTGAACGCTTAATGTATTATTTCTTCGGAGCTAGTAGAACTAAACAATTATATTTAAGTCTTGAAAGTGATAAATATTTTAAAATTACTAAAGATGAACTTGCTAGATTAAAAGAACATTTTATAGCTTATAAATGCAGTGATACCGAAACTTTAGAAAATATTAAAGCTTATAAAAATTATTTATTAGACCCACATACAGCAACAGCGATTAATGCTCTTGATGATAGTTTTAATGTGATTTGTTCTACTGCTGAATGGACTAAATTTACCCCTAGTATTCAAAAAGCTTTAGGCATATTTAAAGATGAATTAAGCGGCATTAAAGATTTGGCTAAAAAGTATAATTATAAGCTTAATGATAGTCTTTTAAATGCTTTAAATTCAACTAATTATTATGCAAAAGATATAAAAGTAGATGAGATTAAAAAAACAATAATAGAATGGATAAAACAATGATTATAATTCCTGCTAGACTTAAATCAAGTCGTTTTAGTGAAAAGATTTTAGTGCCAATCAAAGGCATTCCTATGTGTATTTACACAGCTTTAAATGCTAGTAAGGCTGATAGGGTTGTGATTGCTACTGATAGTTCTAAGGTATTAGAATTGGCAAAAGAATATAATTTAACAGCTATTTTAACAAAGCAAACTCACGAAAGTGGGACTGAAAGATTAGCTGAATGCGTTGATATTTTAGGTCTTAATGATGATGAGTTAATTATAAATCTTCAAGCAGATGAGCCTTTATTTGAGCTTAGCAATTTAATTAAGTTTAAAGAATTTTGCAATGAATTTAAGAATGAATTTTTTATGGCGAGTTGCTATACTATAAAAGATACTCCAAGTGATGAAAATATGGTAAAAGTAGTCCTTGATACTAAGCAAAATGCTATATATTTTTCAAGAGCATCAATTCCTTACGATAGAGATAAAAAGGGTGTAAAATACAATCATCATTTAGGCATATATGCTTATACAGCTAAGTCTTTAAAAGAATTTATAACTCTTAAATCAAGCTTAGAACATATTGAAAAATTAGAGCAATTAAGAGCTATTGAAAATGGCAAAATCATTAAAATGTGCGAGATTAATACAAAGTCTTTTGGTATTGATACAAAGGCTGATTACGAAAGATTATTGCAGGTTTTAGAAAATGACAAATGAGCTAATTTTAGCCATTATTAGTATTGTATTTTTTATAGTTTGCATTATTTTTTATATTCGTTATATAAATATTTTTAAGAGTGAAAGCTCGCTTAAAAACGAGTTTTTATCTCTTGCTAAAGATAAAGAATATTTGAGTGTTTTGAGTGAGAATTTAAAACAAGAATTAAATAATTATAAAAATAATTTAGTGCAAATTGAAAATGAAAGAAATAATTTAAATATTCAAAACTCGGCTTTAAGCGAAAAAATAAATAATCTTGAAAATGATTATAAAGAATTAAAAAACGAGAATAATTTTATAAATGCTGAAGTAGCAAACAAGCGTAATCAAAATGAAATTTTAAATACAGAACTTTCAAGGCTAAATGAAGAGCTTAAAAATACTAAAGAGCAATTTGAAAAAGAGTGCGAAAACTTAAAAAATACAAAAGATATTTTAGATAATTTATCTTCTAAATACCATTTAGAAAATGCTAAAAACGAAGCTTTAAACGAAAAAGTAAAATTGTATGAAAACAATTTAAAATCTTTAGAAGAAAAATATGAAAATACTTTAAAAACCTTAGAAAATAACCTAAAAGAGCAAAATGAAAAAAGCTCAAAATTAATTTATGAAGAAAACACAAAAGTATTATTAAATAATTCAAATGAGCTTTTAAACAAGATTTTTAGCCCTTTAAAAGAGCAAATTAGCGAATATGAAAAAGCTTTATTAAAGCAAAATACAAGCATAGAAAATAATATAAAAACAATGTTTGAAACAAGTCAGAATTTAGGCAAAAAGGCTGATGAGTTTGCTAATATTTTAAAAGGTGATAAAAAGGCTCGTGGGGATTTTGGCGAGATTATGCTTAAGCAGTGTTTATTATCTAGTGGGCTTATTGAAAACGAGCATTTTTTTATGCAAGAAAGCTTTAAAGATAGTGATAATAATACAAAAAGACCAGATGCGATTGTGTATTTTGAACCTAACAAATGCGTTATTATTGATTCTAAGTTCTCTTTACCAAGTAGTGATAATTTAGAAGTTTATAAAGATGAAATTGCAAATAATTTAAATGCTAGGATAAATGAACTTGCGAAAAAAGATTATGAATTAGCAGTTGATTTTGCAAATGAATATGTGATTTTATTTGTGCCTTATCAAAATATTTTAGATTTAGCCTTAGAAAGTGATTCACAGATTTTTAAAAAAGCCGAAGCTAAAAAGATATTTTTAGTAAGTCCTACTACGCTTTTTATGGGACTTAAAATGATTTATTTTGGCTGGAAAAACTATGAAGTAAATCAAAACGCTTTAAAAGTCTTTAATGAATTTGGTAAATTTTATGATAAATACGCTAGTTTTTATGAAGATTATGAAAAATTAAAAAAACAATGCGAAAATGGTTTTTTAAAAATTGATACTCATTTATATGGTAAAGGTAGTATTAGTTCTCGTTTAGAAAATCTAAAAGCCTTAGGTATTAAAAACAAAAAAGAATTAAGCGAATTAGCAAAAGATTTAAAAGATAGTGAAATTACTAGATTGATTGATGAAAAATAATTAAAGTATTAATTATTTTTAAAAGTTTTATGAATTAAATAATAAATTATAAATCCTTTTAAAAGTTCTATTTTAAGGGGATTTTTTTAAAATTTTTGAATTGTTTTTTTAAAAAAATTTGTTATTATTTATAAGCATACATTTAGGAGAGAAAATGATTTTTTTAATACCATTAATTATATTTATAGGAATACTTTTTGGGATTGATTACATATATTTTCAAGATGATGATAATAATGTAAAACAAGAAAAAGTTATAAAAAAACAAGAAGTAAGCAATGTAGATGAATATATCAAAAAGTATACAAAATGATAAAACAAGCTTTAATTGATACTTTTGCCGTTGCTGTTGCTTATATAGTAATTGGTATTGCATTTGGCATTCTTGCTTATTCAAATTCTTTTAGTTTTTTTGAAGTTTTTGTGGCTGCTGTTTTTGTTTTTTCTGCGTCATTGCAATTTTTATTATTATCTTTACTTAGTTCGGGTGCTAGTTTAGTAGAGATTTTAATAGCTTCAAGTTTGCTAAATCTTAGACATTTTTTCTATGTTTTAGGAGCTTTAAAATATTTTAGAGATTTAGGCTTTATAAGATACTATGCGATTTTTACTTTAACTGATGAGAGTTTTGCCTTACTTAGTGCAAAAGATTATGATAAAAAAACTGCCGTATTAATTCTAACTTTTAATCATTTTTATTGGATTTTTGGTTGTATTGTAGGGTATTTTATAGCAAGTTTTGCTAAGGCTGATTATAGTGCTTTAGGATTTTCTTTAAATGCTTTATTTATAGTTTTAGCTTACGAACTTTACATAAAACATAAAGAAAATAAAGTATTTTTCATAGCTTTAACTCTTGGGCTTATAGGTTTATTTTTCATAGATAAACAATATATGATGTTAAGTTGTATTTTTTCAGGAATTTTTATATTGATTTTAGGAAAGAAATTATGTCTTATACGATGAGTGCTTTATTAATTGCTGGTTTTAGTGCTGTTGTTTTAAAGGCTTTAGCTTATATATTTTTTGGGACAAAAAAACCAAATGAGCTTTTAATGTATCTTGAAAAACATATGCCACTTTTGATTATGGTTATCTTAGTTTGCTTTTTATATAAAGGCTTAGATTATGAAAACCCACCTTATGCAAGTGATTATTTAGTAGCTGGGCTTGTTGCCTTAATCTCTCATATAATGTTTAAAAAAGGTTTTATTAGCATTATTTTAGCAACTTGTGTTTTTTATGTTTTACACGAAATTATTTTTTAGGAATTTAAATTGAGATATAGTGTTTTATTACTTAGTTTATTGTTTTTGAGTGCTTGTGGTGGTGGCGGTGCTGCTGCTAGTGTAGAGCCAAATAATTCAAATAATCAAAGCACAATTAATAAAGATTATACAAATTATTTGCCTACTGCTAATTTTAATTTAGAAGATAGTTTATACAATAGTAGTTATTTAAAATTCACACCGCAAAATTCTTCATCAAGCTATGTTACAAATATAGGCTTTAGCTCTAATTGGAATCAAGGTTTTTTAGGAACAGGAATAATCTTAGCTATCCTAGATACAGGGACAAGTGATTTAAGCAAATTAGCTTTTAATAATCATTATGAATATAAGGAAGTAGATAGAGCACATTGGAAATCACTAGATTATAGATTAAAAAATACTAATTTTACTGCTAACACTTACAAAAGCTCTGTTTTGATTAATGAAAAAACAAACGCAAAAGCAACTCATGGAATGCTAGTAATGAGTACTGCAAGTTATTTAGCAAAGGATATAAGGTTTGCTAATGTGCCTTTGCCTTTACTTGATTCAGATGGAAATAAGTTAAGTTCAGGAGATGATGTAAATCTTGCTGCTACAATTGATTATTTATCAAATAGCGGGGTAAGGTTTTTTAACCGCTCATTTGCAAGAACAAAAACAATAGATACTAGTGAAGATAATATCGGGGTATTTTATCCAGCGATTATGCAAAATAATGCTCTTGTAGTTAGTTCAGCGGGAAATGAGGAAACAACAGGAGATTTTTCAGCTCATGCTTTACCTATTAATAGCCCACTTAGAAAAGGTTGGATAATTGCACTTGGTTATTATGATAAAAAACCAAATAAAGATTACAAAGATATTTATTATATTATGGATAATGGGGTTAGAAAATATGTATATTCTGCAGGAAATACTTGCAAAAAATATGGTTGGGATGATTGTATAGCAGCTCCTTTTTTAATAAATAATAATGCAGGAACTAGCTTTAGTGCCCCAGCTATTTTAACTCTTGGTGCTTTAATTTATGAAAAATATCCTTGGATGAGTAATGATAATATTAAAGAGAGTATTTTTACAACGGCTTATAAGGTTTATGGAGCAAGTGAAAGCGAAGTTAAAGCTCATTTTGGAGAAGGCATTATAAATCCAGCAAAAGCAATGAATGGAGTTGCAAGTTTAAGGCATGATTTTAATGCTAATGTAGATATAGATAATTTATATGTATTCTCAAATGATATTAGTGGTAATGCAGGGCTTATTAAAGATGGGATTGGAACTCTTGCTTTAAGTGGAAAAAATACTTTTACAGGAGATATAAGTATTAAAAAAGGTGTTTTGTGGCTTAGTAATTCAAATAAAGCTAGTATCACTAATAATTCTATATTAAGAATGAGTAATGCTAGTGCTGCAAATTTAACCAATAATGGAATTTTAGTTAATGAAGGAATGGAAGTTAATAATCTAAGTTTAGCTGATACAAGCGTAGTTTATACAAATATAGGCGAAAAATTTAATGTAATTAATAAAGCTACTCTTAATGGGGATTTAAATGTAGTTGGGGTTAAATACGGCTATACCTTAAATAAAGAAAGAGAAAATATCTTAACAGCAGGAAGTATTGAAGGTGAGTTTAAAAATATAAAACCAAATTCTACATTTTTGAAATTAAGCGAACCAATATATGATAAAAATAATTTAAGTATTAAGGTAGATAAAATTGATGATTTAAATACTTTACCTGAATTAAATGCTTATGCTAAGAAAAATTACACAAGTTTATTTTCAAAATTTGATAGATTACTTTATGAAACAAAAAAGCCTGATTTACCATTGGATACGGCAAATTATAAAGAAGTGAATTTAAATGGTGATTTACGCGAAAATGAGTTTTTAAAATACAATATGATTGCAAATGCGATAATAAATACAACAAAAGATGAATTAGCATCTACTACAAAATTATTATTTGCAGAAGATATTTATACAAACTCAATTTTAAATATCGCAAGGATAAAATCACTAAATAAAATAAGTTTTGATAATTTTGGAGTAAGTTATAATTACAATAAAATTAGTGATTTAAAAGAAAGTTCAAGTGAATATAAAATAGCTAATAATTTTGATAATTTAGGTCTTGCTTTTGTTTATAATGACGCTAGGATTTATAATGATAATTTTAAAAACAATTCAAGAACTTTAGGCTTTTTAGTAGGTTATAAAATAGATTTAGATGATTATTATTCTAAGAATTTGATTTCGTATTTTGATATTAAAAATAATGCAAATAGATTTGATTTAAGCTCAAAATTTAAAAATAAAGCCTTTTTAATCTCAAGTGAATTAGGGTTAAACAATAATATTAGTCCTTATTTTAGGTTAAATTATTTGAAGTATTTTCAAGATAGCTTTAATGAAAATAGCAATCTATTAGCTTTATCGTTTAATAAGTTTAATAAAGACTTTTATTATGCTAATTTAGGAATTAATTCTAATTTTGCTTTTAAAAAGCTAAATCTTAAAACTTATGCTGATTTAGAATATAATTTCAATAAAGATTATTATTTTTTAGCTAAATATGATTTTTCTGATGAATTAAAAATATCAAATGGCTTTTATAAACAATATTTATTTAATTTAGGTATTAATTTATCTTATCGTTTAAATGATAAAGTGGATTTTAATTTTGATTATAATAATTCATTTGCTAAGAATTATTTTGCAAATAAATTTAATTTAGGATTTTTATATGAATTTTAAACTATCATTAATTGCTTCTATATTTTTATTAAGTGCTTGTGGTGGTGGAGGCGAAGCTAATACTCAAACTCCTAATATAAAATCTTCACAAGATACTTCTACTTCAAGACCATATAAACCTACAGCTAAAGTATCAACTAATGAGAATTTTCAAAACATAGTTGAAAATGCCAAAATAACTTCGGATTATTCTAATTTGCCTGTAATTAATACACCTAAAAAAACCAATATAGCCACTAAGTTAAACACTAAAACTGATACTGCTACTATTAGTGTTTTTGCTAAGCTTTATGATACAAATTTAGCTACTTTTCAAAGTGCAAATAATCCATCAAGCTATTCAAACAAAGAAGTTTCAAGGTCAAATAATAATCAAACTAGCTATGGATTTAGCCCTAATTGGAATCAAGGCTTTTTAGGAAAAGGAATAATTATCGGGGTAAATGATTCGGGGACTGATGATTTAAAAAATGTCTTAGTAAATAAGCATTTTGATTATAAAAAGACAAATCACACTAAATGGAATTCATTGGCAAATAGGATAGATGATGATAATTTTATAAGTAAAAACTATTCAAATTCTATTTTAAAAGATAGCAATAATAGTCCTATTTTACACGGCAAAAATGTAATGAATACTGCAAATACAATTGCAAGTGAGATTAAATTTGCAAATATAGTAAATCCTATTAGTAAAAGTGAAATTGGCGATGATATTAATTTAGCCGCTACAATTGATGCTTTATCAAATAGTGGAGTTAGGTTTTTTAATCAATCTTATGAATATAGTAATTTAGATTATTCAAGTCCAAATACAGGCATATTTTATACGGCAATTATGAAAAATAATGCTTTAGTTTTTAATGCAGCAGGTAATATTACTGATAATATTAATAAGCCTTTTACAACCCACGCAATCCCACTTGATAGTCCTTTAAGAAAAGGTTGGGTAATTGTTTTAGGATATAAAACCAATGCAGCAAGAGTAGATGAATATGGTAAGCATTTTTACATACAAGATAATGATGGGGCAATTAAAGAAGTTTTTCATCACGGAAATACTTGCAAGAAAAATGGTTGGGATGATTGTATTTCAGCTCCTTTTGAAATAAATGGAATTGAAGGCACAAGTTATAGCACTCCAATAACTGCTAGTGTGGCGGCTTTAATTTATGAAAAATACCCTTGGATGAGTAATGATAATATTAAAGAGAGTTTATTTACAACTGCATTTAAGGTTACAAGCACTACAAATAATGCTGATGATATTAAGGCTCGTTTTGGGGTAGGGATTTTAAATCCTACTCGTGCTATGAATGGGGTTGCTGAATTTAGAAAAGACTTTTATGCTAATGTGGATTTAGATAATTTATATGTATTTTCAAATAATATTAAAGGTGATTTTGGTCTTATTAAAGATGGAATTGGGACTTTAGTATTAAGTGGGGATAATACTTTTAAAGGTAATAGCGAGATTAAAAACGGCACATTGTGGCTAACTGGCAAGAAAAATCAAGCACATTTTACAAATACAAATGGTGTTTTAAGAGTAAGCAATACAACTGCAAGTGGTATTACAAATAATAGTGTTTTAATAAACGAAGGTTTAACTTTAGGTAGCCTTGAATTAGGTGCAAATAGCAAGATTTATTCTAATTTAGGCGAGAGTTTTAGAGTTTTAGGTAATGCTAAATTAGACGGGGAATTTAATTTAGTAGGTGTTAAATCAGGTGCGAATATAACTCAAGGTCAAAATGTAGATATTCTAACGGCAAGAAGCATTGAAAATAGATTTAAATCGGTGCAATCATTAGTAACTTTTTTAGAAATTAATGAGCCAACTTATACTAATGATAAAGTAAGCGTTATGGTTAAAAGAATTGATTTAAATAAAATTAATAATTTAAATGATTTTGCAAGCAAAAATTATCAATTATTGTTTAATCAACTTGATAATTATTTAGAATACGAAGTTGGTAAAAGAGATAAAACAAGCGATGATTTAGCTTATAATAATATTAATTTAGATGGGCATTTAAGCGAAGCTGAATACAATTTAAGAAGAGCTGATTTGTTTTATGCTAGTATTTTAAATACTACTCAAGACGAATTAGCAAAAAATACAAATAAGCTTTTTGCTAATGATTTATACGATAATAGTTTAATGAATATTGCAAAGGTTAAAGGTATTCAAGCAAATGATTTAAAAGATGATTTTAATATAGAACAAAGCTATAAATATAATAAAATTAATTCTTTAAAAGAAAGCTCAAATGAGACTTTAATTAGCAATGCTTTAATAAAAGATGATTTTAAATTCGCTTTAGGTTTTGTTTATAATAATTCAAATATTTATAATGATGATTTTAAAAACAATGCAAGAACTCTTGGCTTAATTGCTAATGCGAATTTTAATTTAGATGATTTTTATATCAATAATAAATTAAGTTATATTAATACTTTAAATAAGACAGAAAGATTTGGCAATTATGCGAAATTTTATGATAATTCTTTAGCATATACTTTAAAATTTGCTTATAAATTGAATGATTTTTATCCTTTTGTCGCTTTAAATGGTATTTTTTATAAACAAAATTCTTTTAATGAATTAGGCAATGATTTTAGCGTAAGTGTTAATAGCTTTAAAAAGTTTTTTACTTATTCAAATATAGGACTTGAGTATAAGAAAAATTTAAATTATTTAAACTTGTTAGCTAGTGTTGATTTAGAATATAATTTTTACAAACATTATTTATTAAAGGCAAAAAATATAAGCTATCAAAATAGCATTGATATTAGTAATGGTTTTTCAAAAAAACTATTAACTAATATTAATTTAGGTTTAGGTTATTCTTTTAACGATAGGCTTAATCTTGGGATAAATTATAAGTTAAATTATGCTAAAGATTATTTTGCTAATAAGTTTATGTTGGGTATTAATTATAATTTTTAAGGAGCTTTAATGAGAGTTTTTAAGTTTGGCGATAATATAGATACAGATTTAATCATAGCCGCAAGATATTTAAATACAAGTGATGAAAAAGTATTGGCTAGTTATGTTATGGAAGATGCTAGACCTGGATTTTTTAAAGAAATTAAAGAAAATGATTGCATAGTTGCAGGAGAGAATTTTGGCTGTGGTTCTAGTCGTGAGCACGCACCAATTGCTATTAAAGCTGCAAATATTAAATGTGTAATCGCAAAAACTTATGCGAGAATTTTTTATAGAAACGCATACAATACTGGACTTTTAATATTAGAGTGCAACGATACTGATAAAATTGCAGAAAATGATGAATTAGATATAGATATTACAAACGGAATTATTAAAAATATCACAAAAAACGAAAGCTATAAAATAAATCCAATCCCTGTATTTATGCAAGAATTATTAAATGCGGGTGGTTTGATTGAATACGCTAGTAAGGTTGCAAAATGAATAAAATTTGTGTAATTAAAGGCGATGGAATAGGCCCTGAAATAATCAATGAAGCTATAAGAGTTTTAAAAGTAGTTCGCCCTGATTTAGAATATACTGAATGTTTAATGGGTGGGGCTGCGATTGATGAGGTTGGAGTTCCTTTACCACAAGAAACTATTGATGTAGCATTAAATTCTAATGCAGTTTTATTTGGTGCAATTGGTGGAGAAAAATGGGATAAGCTAGAACGCCATTTAAGACCTGAGAGTGGATTATTAGCACTTAGAAAAGCTTTAGGAGTATTTGCAAATCTTCGTCCTGCTTTTGTATATGATGGACTTGAAGAGCTTAGCACTATTAAAGCTAGTGTTGTAAAAGGCGTTGATTTACTTGTAGTAAGAGAATTAACTGGTGGAATTTATTTTGGACAACCTAGAGAAAAATTAGAAGATAGAGCTTATAATACAATGGTTTATACTCGTGATGAGATAATTAGAATTGCAAAAATTGGTTTTGAAAGTGCAATGAAACGCCGCAAAAAATTATGTATGGTAGATAAGGCTAATGTGCTTGAAACTTCAGCTTTATGGAGAGAAGTTTGCGATGAGTTGGCTGTAAATTATCCTGAAGTTGAATTAAGCTATATGTATGTAGATAATGCTGCTATGCAACTTATTAAAAATCCAAAGCAATTTGATGTGATTTTAACAGAGAATTTATTTGGAGATATTTTAAGTGATGAAGCTAGTATGGTAGTTGGCTCAATCGGATTACTTGCAAGTGCTAGTATAGGTGGAAAAGTTGGACTTTATGAGCCAATTCACGGAAGTGCTCCTGATATTGCTGGTCAAGGCATAGCAAATCCAATTGCTACGATTTTGAGTGCTGCTATGATGTTAAGATTTGCATTAAACGATGAAGTATCAGCATCAAAAATAGAAAATGCAGTAAAAAGAGTAATAAGCGAAGGCTATGGATGTGCTGATTTAGCTAATGCAAAAATTAAATTAAATACCCAAGAAATGGGCGAATTAGTAGCGAAGTATTGCTAATGCAAACAATTACCGCAGCAAAGATTTATGAAGAACAAGGGCTAAGAGAAGAAGCCCTTGAAATATATAAAAATATTTTAAAGCGTGATAAAAACAATCAAGCAGCTAAAGAAGGTATTTATAGATTAAGTGGTGCTAAGGTGCATAAACTTGAGCTTAATTTATTAATGTATGATTTTTTTATGAATGCTAAAAGCGAACAAGAATATAATGAGTTTAAAAGGTGGCTAATAAATATATGAATAATGAAGAATTATCACAAATGATTGATAGATTATCTCAAGTAGCAGCAGAAGAGATTAAAAAAGAATATGAAAAAACTGAAGAAGAGCAAATAAATGAAGTAAAAGCAGTAAATGAAATCAGTAGCGAAGAAGAGATAATAGCTAAGATTGAAGATATTCAAAGAGCTAAAGAAACTACTAGCACAGCTATGCTATCAACTTATGAAAAGCAATATTTATTGAAAATTAAAGAAAGAATTTTAGTTCTTTTTGAAGCTTTAAATACCAAGCAAAATGAAGAAGATTTACAAAAAAGATTAGAAATAACAATATCTTTTATTGAATTTTTACTAGCAAGTATTGAAGAGCGTTTAAAAAATTAATGCTTCCTTGGGATGATGAGACTTTTTTAACAATACAATCAATTTTATCAAAATACACAAAAAGAGCTTATTTTGTGGGTGGTTGTGTTAGAGATATTTATCTAAGTAATAATACAAATGATTATGATATAGAGATTTATGATGTAAGTCCTAGTAAAATGGAGCAGATTGCTAAAGAATTAAACGCTTTAGGTGTAGGCAAAAGTTTTTTTGTATATAAAAAAGCAAATTATGATTTAGCACTTGCAAGAACAGAGAAAAAAACAGGCGATTTACATACGGATTTTCGTGTAAAAGTTGAAAAAAGCATATACAAAGGCTCGCTTAGAAGAGATTTTCGTATGAATACAATAATGATTAATATTTTTACACAAGAAATAATAGACTTACATAAAGGCATTCAAGATTGTAAAAAAAAGCTAATTAGAATAGTGAATTATTCTACATTCAAAGAAGATTCGCTAAGGCTTTTAAGATTTATTCAATTTATCGCAAGATTTAAGCTAAAGACTAAGAAAAGGGATTTAAGATACCTAAAAAAAATTGATATTTCAAACCTTAGCAAGGATAGAATTTATAATGAATTAATAAAATTATTTGAAGCAAAATACCCTGAAATTGGGCTTTATTATTTGTATAAACTAAATTTATTTGAAAAATGCTTTGGTTTTAGCGTTAGTAAATATGAATTTTTTGCTGTTTTAAAAAAGATTAAAGATAATAAGAATTTAGTTTGTAAGGAAAAAAGATTTGCTTTAATGTTTTTTTATTTTATTGATTATTTTAATATATATTATCAATTTATGCCTTATAAAAAAATGCTTTTCTTTTTAACAAAAGAGCCAAATTTTAATGATTTAAATGACTATAATTTATGCAAAATTGCTATTAAAATGCCGCTTAGAGAGTGGCTTGGGCTAAATAAGGATATTGTAAAACGAGCTAAAGAATTAGGAATTTATAATGACAAAATAAAAGTCGTATATGAGAATATTAACTCAAAAGAAGAAGCACTAATATGTGAAGAAAAAGCCATTAAGGAGTATATGAAAAATGTTTAATATAGTTTTAGTTGAGCCAAGAATTGCAGGAAATGTAGGGACAATAGGTAGAATGTGCTATAACTTAGGTTTTAAATTGCATCTTGTTGGACCTCATTTTTTGGACTTTTCAAGTAAAAAGATTATGCACGCAGGTCTTGATTATTGGGATAAACTTGAGCCGATTTTTTGGGATAATACAAAGGATTTTTTAGCTAATAATGATATTGCTAAAATGAAATTCGCTAGCACAAAATCAAAAAATCCTTATTTTAACGCTAATTTTAGCGAAGGAGATTTTATAGTGTTTGGAAGTGAGAGTTTTGGTTTGCCACAGCCTGAAATTAAAGAGATTTTAAGTAATGAAAACACCTTTTTAATACCTATGAAAAGCTATGGCAGGTCGCTTAATCTAGCTCAAAGCGTTGCGTTTTTAAGCTCGGAAGCCTTAAGGCAGAATTTTAAAAATTTTAGTATTTAGTATTTATCTAGTTACTACTAACTAGATAAATTATTTTTTCTAAACAAAAGCAAAGAATTAAACACCACAACAAGCGATGAAATACTCATAAGCATAGCACAAAGTGCAGGATTTAAATGCAAATTAATCTCGCTAAAAACCCCACAAGCTAGAGCAATTCCTATGAAATTATAAAAAAACGATATGAATAAATTTTGCTTAATCTTACTATAAGCTTTATCAAAAATCTCAAAAAGTTTTATGATTTTAATCAAATCATTTTTTAGCAATATCGCATCGGCTTTATTTTTAGCAATTGCATTTGCGTTGCTAAATGATATGCCAAAATTAGCCGTTCTTAATGCCTTAATATCATTAGCCCCGTCCCCAATAAATACGCTTTTTGCGTTTAAACTCTTTATTATCGCAGCTTTATTTTCAGGTGTAACTCTAAAATAATATTCGCTAATTTCTAGTTTGTTTGCTAGATTTTCTACTCTTTCTTTACTATCTCCGCTAATTATTATTATTCTTTTATTGAGTGATTTTAAAAAGCTAATTAATTCTTTTGCATTTTCATTAATTTCGTTTTCTAAAGTAATTTTGCCTAAATATAAATCATTTTTATAACACAAAAACTCATTTTCGCAAGGTTTTATTTCTACTTTTAAATTCTCATCAGTATAAAATAAAGAATTATCCTTTAAGGCGCAAGTTCCATTTAAATCTAAAAAATCAGTAAAATTATTCGTAATACTTTTAGCTATTGGGTGATTTTGAGTATTTTCAATACTTGCAATTAGCCTAAAATCAGCTTCGCTTAAATCGTGTGATATTTTTTGCACGGAATTTGTAAGTGTGCCTGTTTTATCAAAAACAAAGCATTCTATATCTTTTATTGAGTTAATTAGCTCTGGATTTTTTAAAATTATTCCTTCTTTAAAGCATAAATTAATGCAAATTACTATTACCATAGGAATTGCAAGTCCTAAGGCACATGGACACGAGATTAACAACACACTACTAACATAAAAAAACACCTTAGAAGAATCTATAAAATACCAAACAAGTCCTGTAATACTAGCAATTATACAAATTATTAATACAAAATATTTGCTAATCTTATCAACTAATTTAAAGGCTTTTAAATCCTTATTATTAGCTTTCATTGCTTCATCTTTAAGCTTTTCAAGTGAGCTTTCATAATAAGTGCTAGTTGCTTTTATCTTTAATAATTCGCCCTTATTAATGCTACCTGCATAAACTAATTCTCCTATTTTTTTGCTTAGACTAAAGCTTTCTCCGCTAATAACGCTCTCATCAATTAAGGCTTCATTTAGACATATTCCATCTACTAAGATTTCTTCGCCGTTTTTAATAAGTAGCTCATCATCTTTATTTATTTGATTTGCTTTTATTATTTTATTGTTTGCTAGGGTTATTGTAGGGATTTTGCTTGGTGTGATTAAAGAATTTGCTTTAGCTTTTGCTTTATTTTCAATAAATTTTCCAAGCCTAATCACAAAGCAGACAAAAGTGCTTTCAAAAAAGAAATGATGATGAATACTAAAAAATGAATAAAAATAATTAATGCTAATTCCAAGCACTACAAGTAAATCCATTCCATAGCTTTTATGAAATATTACTCTTTTATAAAAATCAAGCGAAAGTAAAATAGCCAAACTTGCAAAAACACAAGAGAATAAAAAGCTAAAATCAATAAAAGTTAAAACACTAAAAATCGCTAAAAAAATTAGCCTAATGCCTTCGTAAGTTTTTTTTGCATTTATTTTTTCTAAGCTTACTTCAAAGCCTAGTTTTTTGATAGCAAAAATTAGCTTTTCACTATCAAAATCATCATTTACACTAAATTCTCCAAATTTATTGATAAAATCAACCCTTGCATCTATTACGCCTAATTTTAAGGCTTCTTGTTTGATTGAATTAGCACAATTTACACAATGCATTCCGTTAATAAAAAGCCTTATATTTTTCATACTAATTTACCTAATCTAAATCCTAATTCTAAAAGCTCATCTTCAAATTCTTCTTTATTCGCATTTATAAAAATATATTTTAAATCATCACTAAAATTAATTGTCCCAAAATCTTCTTCTAAAGCATTTTTTATCTTATTTACACAATGATTGCAATTTACATTAAAAATCTCATATTTTTTCATTTTATCTCCTTTAAAAAATGTAGCTTTCCCCATCACCTGGGATTAAAACTCTATCGTTTAAATTATTCTTATTTACAAATTCTTTTAAAGCTTTTCTAGTTAAAATACAATGATTAATAGCTTCTAAATGAACGGCTATTATCTTGCTAGTTGATATTTTAGCAATATTTTTAATATCGTTTTCATTCATAATAATACTATCATCAAATCCTAAAACCATAGCATTTCCAGCATTTACAATAACAATATCATAATTTTGTTTTAAAGTATTTTCAACATCTTTTGTTAAAACACTATCTCCTATTAAATAAACACTTTTGCAATCTTTTGCACTAAAAATAACTCCCATAGTATCACCTAAAAGCCTTGCTAATTCTTCGTTTTTATATATTTCTTCGCTTCCGTGTTTTGCTTTAGTTTTTGTTAGTTTTACTCCTTGAAATTCTAAAGTATTGCTTAAAATCTCAAGATTTTTGAATCCTAAATCTTTAAAATAATTATAATCTTGATTATCTTGAACGAAAACTTTAATATTTTTATCTAATTTTTTACAGGTATATTCATCTATATGGTCTAAGTGATTATGAGTAATTATTACAGCATTTACATCATTTATAATTTCTTCAAAACTAAATGGCAAATCCACTAAAGGATTTCTTAAATGTGAATTATAAGTATTTGCAAAACCTTCATAAGTGCCTTTTGGTGCTAACATAGGGTCTATTAAAAAACACACATTATTTATAGTAATTTTTACACAAGCGCTTCTAATTAATTGAACTTTTGTATTCATAAAATCTCCTTAATTTAAATTAAAGGATAGATATTATCTTTTTTAAAAATAATTGTAAATTACTTACTTTTTCGTATGTATGATAAGCTTTTTTCATTTAAAGCATTGAATAATTTCTTTTCTTTTAAAACTTCAATGCCTATTTCTTGAAAAATAATAATAGCTTTTAACATTTGCTTTCCACGATTTGTTAAAAAATATTCTACTTTTAGTGGATAGCCATCATAAGTTATTTTATCTACTAAGCCATTTTCTCTTAATTGATTTAAGTGTTCAAGAAGCATTTTTTGACTAATTCCAATTATATCTTTTTGTAATTTTGATAAAGAAGAATTACCTAAACTTAATTGAAAAATGATTATGCTTTTCCATTTTCCATTTATCATATTTGCAGCTATTTGCAAAGGACAGGTTACATTATTCATATTTATTTGCATAAAAACTCCTTTATACTTACAAATTCGTAAGTAATTTACATTTACTTAAATATGAATTATAATCATAAAAATTAAAAAGGATTAAAGTTATCTTAAAACTAAATTTAAAGGAAAAACAATGACTTGCACCTATCAAGACTTAATTCATAAACCAATAAAACAACATTCAAACAATCATTCTTGCAATCACTCACACCATAATCATTCACACCATAATTCTAATCATTCCCACGAACATCACGACCATTCTCATACTCATTCTTATGATTTTACTAAGAATAAAAAAGCATTG
>NZ_JACGAV010000009.1:0-61389 GCF_020137645.1 Campylobacter sp. RM12637 | reverse complement strand
GTTTGTATCTTGAGTAAGTGAGTTGATTGTTCTTTCAATGTTTTCATTAATAGCTTTAGCCATATCTCCGAACTCATCTTTAGAATTTAAATCAATCTTACTTGCTGTTTTTCTTTCGTGATTTATTAGTGCGAATACTTCTCTTAGACCTTTTTGAATGATTTCAAGTGGGCGAAGTGAGAATTTGATTAAGAAGAATAAGCATAATAAAATAATCACTAAAGAAGCAAAAAATAATGTTATATTTTGTTTTAATAAAGAATTTAAAGTATCATCTATATCGCTAGTTAAATTGGTGCTACAGAATTTCCAGCCTGTTGTATTTGAATTAATGCATACTGCAGTTTTTTCATCACCTTTAAAGGTATAGCGAACTGAAATGCCATCTTTTAGATTATTTTCAATCATTTTTATAACATCATCTTGTTTTAATTCAAATTCTTCATTCGGGTGCATTACAAATTCTAATTTATCATCATAAGCAAATATTGTGTTGGTCTTAGAAAAATGTAAAGTTAAAATTTGATTTTTTAAATCTTTAAATGCCATATCTCCACCAATTACCCCAATTATTTTGCCATTTTTAATAATAGGTGCTGAAATTGTCATAACTTTTTCTTTCAATCTCTCATCAGGATAAACTTCTTTACCTAATAAAGCTCTATTGGCACTAATAGCATCTTTATACCAACCCCTACTTCTTGCATCTTGGTCTTTTACTATATAAGGCTCATTATTAGAACTAATATAATAAAACTTGCCACTATCTGCCATACCAATAAATAAAGCCGAGAAATTTGAAATTCCTAAATAATTTTTAAGAATTTTAAAAATATTCTCATCTTGATTATCTTCACTAATTGAATTTGCTAAAATTGGTGAGAATTGCTCTATAAAATTTATTCTTGAATTAAAATAAGAATCTACATAAAGCATAGTGGCATTTAAGCCGTTTTCTTTAGCTTTATCAGTAAATGATAATGAATCAGTTTTTGAACTAGAATAATTCACTAAGCATAAAATGATAAAACAAACTACAAGTGGGATAGCAATTAATGCTGGAATTTTGTTTGTTAATTTCATAATACTCCTTTTTAAAAAATTGCGTTAATGTTACAATTAAAGAATTGAATAATATTTAATAGAAAAAAAATTTTTAAATATCTATGTAGCAATGGTTTAAGCGTTTAAGGAATAATAAGAAAAATTATGATTTCAATTAAAAATATATTAATTGAAATCAATGAAATTATAAAATCTCTTTTAATTTATTTGCATTCTTAAGCCATTCGTTTAGCTTTTGATATTCATCGTTATTTATCATTTGCTTAAACTCATTTAGTTCATTTATAAAGCCATCAAGAGCATTTAAAACATTTATTTTATTTTCTTTAAAAATACTTTCCCACATTGCAGGGCTACTCTTTGCAATCCTACTCATATCAGCAAAAGAACCACCTGCTAGGTGTAAAATATTTTTCTTATCTTCGCAATCTAGCACATAATTTGCTAAAGAAAAGCTAATTACATGCGGTAGATGAGATATGATGGCACTATGATGATCGTGTGAGCTTGCATTCATAAAAGTAATTCTCATTCCAATATTGCTTAATAATTCTATGGTTCTATGCTGATGAAATACGCTCGTATTTTCGGTATTACACAATACACAAACAGCGTTTTTAAATAAATCAATCTTAGCAGCACTAGGACCATTATGCTCTGTTCCTGCCATTGGATGAGCTAGTATGAATTGCTCTTTTAAATCATCGTTTATTGCGTTTTGAATACTTTCTTTTGTGCTACCAAATTCTATAATTGTAGTAGTTTTTGGAATATCTTTTAATTGTTTAATAATTTCAATAATAGCCCCAACAGGAACACATAAGAAAATCAAATCACAAGTTTTAATCTCATCAAAAGTTATAATTTCATAAACTAAATTAAGCTTTAAAGCTTCTTTTTCGTGTTCTTTATTTAAATCAATTCCATAAACTCCACTAATAAATTTGTTTTTCATCAAATTTAAAGCCAATGAGCCACCAATTAATCCTAATCCAATTACAACTGCTTTCATAACTTATCCTTAATTAAGATTTATATATGCAAAATAATATAATATTTTTCTAAAAAAAGGAGTTTAAATGGTTGATTTTATTGTGATTTTTTTACACTTATTTTCAGCAATTATTTTTATAGGTTATGTATTTGTTGATGCGATTTTGTGCTATGGGTTAAAACAAGCTAATGAGCTAAAAAAGGCTTATTTTAAAAGTTCAGGTATTTTATATGCACTTAGCTTTGTTATATTAATTCTTAGCGGAATTTATCTAGCATATAATGAATATACTAATTTTGCAAATATAAATAAAATTATGTTTTTTATCAAAATAGCTCTAGTAATTTTAATGCTTTTTATAACTTTTATTAGTATTTATATAGCGAGATTTAAAAACAATAAAGAACATTTTTTGGTAAAACAAGCTCATATTTTAGCTTTGATAATATGTTTTTTGATAGTTTTATTTGCAAAATTATTAAGTATTTTATGAGTAGTAAAAAAAGAATTTGAAATAAAATCTTATTTCAAATTCTTAATATTTTTAGCCTTTATTTGTAGCTAATTTGCGTCTTAGGTAAGCGATTTTTGTTTGTAGTGGTAATTGTTTAGGGCAATTATCTTCACAAGCAAGTAAGCTCATACAAGCAAAAATTCCATCATCATCACCAACTAATTCATAAAAATCATCTAAAGTTCTATTATCGTGTGGGTCTTGCTCGTATCTTGCAGCTCTCATAAGTCCTGCAGCACCTATGAAATTAGGTCTCATAACTTTAGTAGCACAAGAAGCTATACAAATACCACATTCAATACATCTATCAAGCTCAAATGTTTCTTCAGCAACTGCTGGTTCAACTCTTTCTTCAATCTTAGAAATATCAGTAACTTTGTCAGTATGTATCCAGCTTTCTACCCTTTTACACATACCTTCCATCCATTCACCTGTATTAACGCTTAAATCTTTAATATGTTTAAACGCAGGTAAAGGCATAAGCTCAATTACTCCATCAGGATAATCTTTAGTAAGAGTTTTGCAACCTAATTTTGGTTTTCCATTAATCATCATTGCACATGAGCCACAAATTCCTGCACGACAAACGAAATCAAAACTCAAACTTGCATCAAATTTTTCTCTAATTTGATTTAAAACTATAAAAATAGTCATACCACTAGTTTCATCTAATGTATAAGTAGCAAAATGTGGCTTGCTAATTTTACTATGTGGATTATATTTAAATACCCTTATTGTTAGTTTCCTACTCATAATCAACCCCTATTCTTTGATTAGCTGCTTTAAATCTAGCTTGTAATTCATAAGGCATAAGTGCGTCTTGGATTTCTGCTCTACTTTTACCTTCTGCTTGTAATTTTTCTGTAATTTCATCTACTTGTTTTTGACGAACTTCACTTAAAGGATTTTCAATTATATTTCCTTTTGCACCATAACCACGGAATGCTGGTGGCATTTCCATTTTCATAATATCAAGGTCTTCATATTCAACTCTAGGTAAAGTTGAGCCTTCATCCCAATAAGTCATAGTTCTTTTCATCCAATTTAAATCATCTCTTTTTGGATAATCTTCTCTATAATGAGCCCCACGGCTTTCAGTTCTAAGAAGCGCACCACGAGCAACACATAAAGCAACTTTTAACATTCTTGGAACTCTATAAGCTTCTTCTAGCTCTGGATTTGAGCAATTTAACTCTTTATCTTTAATAGCTACTTTTTTGCTCTCTATTAATAATTCTTCAAGGCGTTTTACTGCGTATTCTAATCCTTCGCCTGTTCTAAAAATAGCAACATGCTCCCACATAATATCTTTCATTTCGTTTTTGATTTCAAAAATATTATATTTACCTTCACGATTTGCTATTTCTTTTAAATAATTTGCTTCATCATTTAAGAATTTTTGAACCACTTGCATATCAGCTACTATTGTATTATTTTTGCAATACTCAGAAAAATAATCTCCTACAATCATACCTGCAACAACGGTTTCAGCACAGCTATTTCCACCAAGTCTATTAAATCCGTGCATATCCCAGCAAGCTGCTTCACCTGCTGCAAAAAGACCTTTCATCTTTGGAGTTTCTCCGTTTGGTTTAGTTCTAATTCCACCCATTGAATAGTGTTGCATAGGAAGAACCGGCGCCCAACCTTTTGGACCTTCATCAGCAGGGTCAATTCCATTAAATGTCTTACAAATATCTTGAACATCTCTTAAGTTTTTTTCAACATGAGCACGACCTAAGATTGAAATATCAAGCCATAAATGCTCTCCATAAGGACTTTTAACACCTTTTCCTTTTCTAATATGTTCCATCATACGGCGACTTACAACATCACGACTTGCTAATTCTTTTTTCTCAGGCTCATAATCAGGCATAAAGCGGTATCCATCAACATCTCTTAAAATACCACCATCACCACGGCAACCTTCAGTTAAAAGTATCCCACTTGGAACAATTGGAGTTGGGTGAAATTGAACCGCTTCCATATTTGATAAAGAGCATAATCCTGTCTCAAGTGCCATTGCTGCACCTGTTCCTTCACAAATAACAGCGTTTGTAGTTTGTTTATAAACTCTACCATATCCACCTGTTGCTATCATTGTGCCTTTTGATACAAATGCAGTTAAACTACCATCAATTAAGCTTCTTGCAACTACACCTAAACAAATTCCATCTTTGTGAATAATTCTAAGAGCTTCCATTCTATCTATGATTTTTACATTATGTTTGATTGCTTCGTTTGCAACCCCAAAAATCATACAATGCCCTGTAGCATCAGCAATATAGCAAGTTCTCCATTTTTTAGTCCCACCAAAATCTCTTGCGTTTATAAGTCCGTGTGCTTCTTCTTTTTCTTCTATTGTTACTTTTTGTGCGTTTATAACAACATTTCTAGGACCTTTTGTAATCCTAGTCCAAGGCACACCCCAACTAGCTAACTCACGAACAGCCTTAGGTGCAGTTTGAGCAAACATTCTTGCTACTTCTTGATCGCATCCCCAATCACTTCCTTTTACGGTGTCAGCAAAGTGTAAATCTTCATTATCTCCTTCGCCTTTATTGCCATTAGCAAGACTTGCTTGCATACCACCTTGAACCGCAGCTGAGTGAGAACGCTTAACAGGACAAATACTTAAAAGCGTAACTGATTGACCACTTTTAGCAACTTCAACAGCACTTCTAAGTCCTGCTAAACCACCACCAACTATTAAAGCATCACTAAATTCTACTTTCATTTTAAGCCTTTCTGTTTGTTATAAGCTAATACCAGCTTTTATAAATACTGCTAAATTAGCAAGTCCTAAAACTATAAAGAAAATACTAATAACCCATTTTAATTTTTTAAGAGTTTTTCTTCTAGCTCTTGCAGTATGCACATCATTTCCATCAAACCAGCCCCATTTAACGCAAAGTCTATAAAGACCAATACCACCATGAAGCTCAACAGCGAATAATAAAATTAAATAAAACGCCCACATATTATGATTTACAATTCTTTCAACTGCACCTAAAAATCTAATAGTTTCAGGATTAAAAAACATCATTGCAAGGTGCATTGAAGCGAAGAAAAACATAACAAAACCTGTACAGGCTTGAATAACCCAAAGCGTTGTATCTTCGTGTTTTATTAGTTTTGAATGCTCTCTTGCGATTTGCCATTGGCGATAAGTAATTGGTAATTTTCTCATACCAAGAGCAGCGTGAATAAAGAAAATAATAAAAATAATAAGCACCATACAAGATACTAAAGCAGGTTTTGGTGTATCAAAAATAGCCGAACCCTCAAAAAACTTAGCCGTAGCTTCAAAAAATTCAGGACTGATTAAAACGGTAGAAACAAAAAGCATATGTCCCCACATAAAAAGCCCTAGAATTAAACCAGTAGCACTTTGATAAAAATCAAGCTTAGCAGGTAAGCGTGATTTAGTGCCATCAACTCTTTTGCCTAAAAAATTTTCAATTTTACTAGACACTTTAACTCCTTTTCTTAAATTTTTCTCATTTTACTAATGTTTAACAAACGACCTACGAAAAAATATGTGGAATAATGAATTTAAACCACGGATACGCAATAAGTGTGTAAATTAGTAAATAAATAGCTCCAAAAATAGCACCTAATTTCCAAAATTCTGCACCTTTAATATAACCACTCGCAAACCAAATTGGGCTATGTCCTGTCCCATAAGGCGTTAAAACACTTATCATACCCATTGGAGCTAGCAAAAACATCATAATAAAAGACGCATCATAACCAGCAATTTTACTTGCAATAATTGCAAACACTCCAACAACTGCAGTAACATATGCAGTCCCAGAAGCAAAGAAATATCTTAATAAACAAAACACAAGTAATAATATAAATACTGCTAAAGTAGGACTAATACCACTTAATAAACTATCAGTATATTTTGATAAGAATTCTAAAAATCCAACATTTTTTAATCCACCTGCCATTGTTACTAAAGTAGCAAACCAAGTAAGAACATTCCACGCTGGTTTATTAGCTAAAAAATCATTCCAAGTAATAATATTAGTAACTATCATTAGAATAATTACAATTAAAGCAGTTGTAGTAGCACTAACTCCAAAAGTTTTTGAACCTATCCATAAAATTAGAGCAAGAATTGAAATGCTTAACATTAATAATTCTTTTAATTTAATTGAACCAAGTTTTACTAATTCTTCTTTAGCCCAAGCACTAATTTTACTAGAGCCTTTAACTTCTGGTGGATAGATATAATAAGTTAATAAAGGAGTGATTAAAAACAAAATAATACCAATAGGTAAAAAGCATAAAAACCAACCCATCCAATCAACTACAGCAATGCCTGATTTTGATAATATCTCTAAAGCTAGTGGGTTTGGTGCTTGACCTGTTAAAAATATTGAACTTGAAATACAAGTAGTAGCAAGACTTACCCACGCTATGTAAGCACCTATTTTTCTTGGTTCTTTATCAGGAGAGCTATCATACATAGCAGGAATACTTGTAGCTATTGGATAAATAGTTCCACCACTTCTTGCAGCATTACTCGGAATAAATGGAGCTAAAATTAAATCAGCAATAGCAATTGCATAGCCTAAACCTAAAGTAGATTTGCCTAATTTATTTACTAAAATTAAAGCAATTCTTTTACCAAGACCACTATTTTGATAGCCAATTCCTATCATAAATGAAGCAAAAATAAGCCACACAACAGAATTTGAAAATCCAGTTAAACCCCAATTAATCGCAGCTTCTGAAGTAATTTTTGCACCAACTTCGCCTGATTTTGCAGGACCAACTTTAAATAATACTGCTAAAGCTATAGCAATAATACCTAAAAAAGCAGGTGGCATAGGCTCTAAGATAAGCCCTACAACTAAAGCAGCAAAAATGCTAACATAAATCCAAGCATTCATACTAAGCTGAGAATAATCAGCAAATAAATACGAAAGCAAAAACACAAGCAAACCAGCAACAACTGGTGCGATAAATTTCCACAACGGAACCTTACCTTTCATATTAACTCCTAAAATTAAGTTGAAATTAATATATTCCAAAAAAGCTAAAGAAAATCTTAATTTTTTAAATAATCATCTAGCTTTAAAAAATTAATATTTGTTCTTAAGCTTTGATTTAAAAATAATTTAAACTTAAAATATTTTAAGGTTAATTTTTAATCATCATTTGCATTATTAAAAGCTAAATTAGTAAAAACCAAAATTCCATTTAATTTTTTGCTTATAAAATATTCCTAATAATAAAAACAAACTTATAAAGCCGACGCTATAAAGTAATTCTACAAATAATTTGCTTGTCATTTTACCAATCTCCTTTTGAGAGATTTTATAAAAAATTATATTTTTTAAGCCAATTAATTAAATAAAATAATCTAAAAATTATTTTTTTGATACATTAAGTAACAATAATAAAGTAACTATATAATTTTTAATATTTTAAAAAGGAAAATTATGAAAAAGATAATATTAACTAGTGCTTTTAGCTTTAGTGCTTTGGCGTTAGAATTTGGTAGTTTAGGCAATATACCTTTGAGTATGGGATATGCTGGAGTTGCACTTAAAGATAATGATTTTGCAGCTTATTATAATCCTGCTAGTTTGATTTATTCTAAAAATGGGGTTAATTTTAGTTTTGGAGCAAATTATAATCAAAAAAATCTTTTAGAATTATCTAATCTTGATAAATCTATAAATAAAAAAATTGAAGCAAATATAAGCAAAATAAAGCATATTTTTAATCCAAACAACAATTCAAGAGCTAATAATTTAAAATTTGGTAATTTTGGTAGTGTTATAGATGATTTTATATTAAGAAACACAAATAGCGATAATGAAGATTTAGCCTTATTAGCAAAAACTTTTAAAGATGAATTAGATGATAATTTAGCTAAAGATGAGCTAGACAATATAATTAGTGATTTAAAAAATAAAATGCAAGATAATGATGAATTATCTACAACAATAAAAACCGAGCTAATAACTTCAACAAATAATACAAATGAAGAATTAAATAATAATGGCGTTGATACAAAATTATTAACAAATATAATAAGCGATACCGATACAAAAAATGTCTTAGATGTAATAAAGAATTCAAAAGATGGTAATGTTAATTTAGATGATTTATTGTTAGATATTGGAGATACTAAATTAGATACCTTTCTTGATGAAAATACCTTAAATGATATTGAATTAATTTATAATGCAGTTTATGATAATGAAGTTAATTTAAATATATTAAGTGGTTTAGAATATAACAATAATTTAGGGGATTTAAGTGCTTTTTCTGTAAGCTTATTTAATACGATTTCACTTAATACTTATGCTTCATTAAATAAAGAAAAAAGCAGTTTAATAATAAAAGTAAAAGATGATGATAAATATATTTATTTAAAATTATTTAAAAGCAATTCACAACTATTCGTAACCAATGTAAGCGAAGAAGAATATTTAAATCATTCAGCAATGCAAGATAGTGTAAAAAATCCTTTAAATACAACAATGCTAATGATAACAGAAGTGCCGATTAGTTACGCAAATGGTTTTATAATGCCTTATGGAGAGCTTAGTTTAGGTGCTAGTTTAAAATATATGAATATTCAAGCATATCAAGTAGAAAAAGGTATTAAAATAGATATGAATGGGGTTAATTCTAAAGATATAAATATTAAAAATGATTTGCATAATGCAAAATCAACAAATACTTTTGGAATAGATATAGGAGCATTATATAGTATTGATGATTTTTCTACTGGATTGGTTATTAAAAATTTAAATAATCCTAAAATCAAATTCCATTCAAGCAGTATGAGATTAAATCCGCAAGTAAGATTTGGATTAGCATATAAATATAGTGATTTTACTTTTGCTTTTGATACTGATTTAGTTACAAACACAACTTTATCAAATAAATACAATAAATCTCAAATGCTAGGCGGTGGTGTTAAATACGAATTTAATGATTATTTTAATCTAAGGGGTGGCTTAGCTTACGATATTAAAAAAGATTATGGGACTATACTTACAACGGGAGCTAATTTCTTTAATATATTTGATATAGCCTTAGCGAGTGGATTAAAGTCTAGTAATTGCGATAAAGATATTTGCAAGGTTTCAAGTAAAGTGCCTAATTATTTTGATTTAAGAATAGGATTTGGATATAAATGGTAAAGAATTTGAATTAGGATTTAACCTAATTCAAATCTTGCTTAATCCCAACATTCAGCGTTTTTAATACCTAATTTTTTAGCACTAAATACAGGGTCTAAACCTCTTTTCTTTTGCTCATCATAATCTTTTAAGCATTTTATTAAAATAGGACTTAATAATAAAATAGCAATGATATTTATAGAAGCCATTGCAGCCATTGTAATATCTGCTAAATCCCAAGCTACTTTTAAATCTAATTGAGAACCAATAAATACCATAGCAACAGCACTTATTTTAAAAATTAATTCATTTAAATTATTTTTTGTAAGGTTTTTAACATTTGCATCTGCATAGTAAAAATTACCGATTAATGAAGTTACAGCAAATAAAATAACTGCAAAAGTTATAAAATGAAGTCCCCAAGTACCATAATATTCCATCATTGATTGTTGCACCATAGGTAAAGCATTTAATTTAGTTTCGCCAGTTGATAATTGATTAATGTAACTTTGTGAGAACAATACTAAAAATCCAGAGCATGAACATATAATTAAATCAATAAATACTGAAAAACTTTGAATAATTCCTTGTTTTACAGGATGGCTTGTATTTGCTGCTGCAGCTGCGTTTGGAGCAGAACCCATACCAGCTTCGTTTGAAAATAATCCACGCTTAATTCCTATTACTATAACACTACCTGCAAATCCACCAAAAATAGCTTGAAAATCAAAAGCACTATTAAAAATCATTTTAAACACAGATGGTATTAAATCATAGTGCATAGCCATAGCAATAATGCTTAATAAAATATAAACAAAAGCCATTATAGGAACAATAATTGAGCTTACTTTTCCAAGTGATTTTGAATTTGAAAAGAATAATGCAAAAGCAACAACACTTAAAATAATCCCTATAATTATACTTGCATTACTAAAGTTATCAGGAAAATATATCTCAAATGCTGAAGTCATAGTATGGCTTTGAAGCCCATTAAATCCATAAGCATAAGTAATAATTAAAATAACTGAAAATAATTTACCAAAAAATTTATTTCCTAAGCCTTTTTCAATAAAATATGCAGGTCCTCCACGAAAACCATTTTCATCTTTGCTTTTATATATTTGAGCTAATGTGCTTTCAGCAAATGCACTTGCACCGCCTATAAATGCCATTACCCACATCCAAAACAATGCACCTGCACCACCAACTACAACTGCAGTGCTAATTCCAGCGATATTTCCAATACCAACCCTTGAAGCAGTTGAAATCATTAAAGCTTCAAAACTACTAACATGGTCTTTGTTGTCTTGCTTTTCTTTTAATAATGTTAAAACATTACCCATCAATCTAAACTGAGCAAAACGAGTATTGATAGAATAAATTATACCTACAATAATTAGTGCAAAAACTAAAAAATAAGTATATAAATAACCATTTATTAAATCTAAAAATAAATGTATTTCTTCTAATAAACTTTGCAAACGCTCTCCTTAATAAAAAATTTCAAAAAATCATTATATATAAATTCAAGCGTTTTTGGTTAATTACTTATGTTTGCTGCTTTTATCTTCGCAAGCAATAATTAATCTTTCAAAAGGATTTTTTTGATTATCTGGCTTTTTAATAATGTCTTTTAAGCTCTTTGGATGTAATAAATTCATAATATCTCCTTTAAATTTAAAAAAACGAAGTCATTATAATAAATAAAAGATAATAAATATCAAAATCATATTATTTTTTATAAATTTTAATATTTTGTTACTTTTTGTAACATTTATTTTAAAAGTTTGATTTAAATTTATAATAAGTTATATAAATATAATTAAAATAGCGGCTTTAAATTATTTTAAGGAGTAATAATGAAAAAATGGAGCGAATTTGACAATCGTTGGATGTTTTCATTGTTTGGCACTGCTGTTGGTGCTGGAATTTTATTCTTACCTATTCGTGCAGGAACTGGTGGCTTTTGGCCTATTGTTTTAATGTGTGTATTAATTTTCCCAATGACATATTTATCACATTTATTCTTATCATATTTTGTAGGCTCTACTAAAGGTGGAGATATTACTGATGCTGTGAATAAATATTTTGGTAAAGAAGTAGGAATTGTGATTACATTTTTATACTTTTTTGCAATTTATCCTATTTGTCTTGCTTATGGGGTTGGTATTACAAATACTATAAGCTCATTTATGGTAAATCAATTAGGCTTAGCCGAGCCAAATCGCTTAATCTTGGCTATTGTTTTAATTACAATTATGATGGCTGTAATGTTTACTAATGAAACTTTAGTTACTAAAGTTTGTGAATGGCTTGTGTATCCATTATGCTTAATATTATTTTTATTTTCACTTTATTTAATTCCACATTGGAAATTAGAAGTTTTAGGTGAAGTTCCAAGTGCAAAGGAATTTATTAGCACAATATGGCTTACTTTACCTGTATTAGTATTTAGCTTTAATCACTCTCCTGCGATTTCAACTTTTAGCCTAAATACATATAATGAGTATAAAGAAAACTCGGACGCAAAAAGAAAGCAAATATTATTTAATAACGCTACGCTTTTATTAGTATTTGTTATGTTTTTTGTATTTTCTTGTATTTTATGTCTTGATAAAAATGAGTTTGCTATTGCAAGAGATGCAAATATTCCAATCCTTAGCTATTTTGCTAATAAATTTGATGGAAATATCATAAGCTATGGTGCTCCTGCTGTTGCATTTTTGGCAATTTTAACTAGCTTTTTTGGGCACTATTTTGGTGCTAGAGAAGGCTTAAATGGACTTATTAAAAAAGTAAGCGGAAAAGCTGTTAGTAAAAATAATGCCTTTACAACTATATTTATGTATGTAACTATGATAATAGTAGCTTACTATAACCCTAGTATTTTAGGATTTATAGAAGATTTAGGCGGTCCTATTATTGCTGTAATATTATTTTTAATGCCTGTATATGCTATATATAAAATCCCAGAGCTAAGAGTTTATAAAAATGGTGCGGCTTGTTATTTCGTAGCTATTATGGGAATTATCACAATTACAAGTGTAATTTATAAGATGAACTTATGAGTAACTTAAGTATTTTTAAAATCGGCATTGGTCCATCAAGTTCGCACACCGTTGGACCTTTTGTTGCGGGAAATGAGTTTTTAAAAGGTTTAAATTTAAAAGAAATTACTAGGATAAAAGTTACTTTATTTGGCTCTTTATCACTTACAGGTAAAGGACATTTAAGCGATATTGCTGTGGTTTTAGGTCTTAGTGGCTTAAATGTAAAAACAATAAGCCCAGAACAAAAACAAGTTGTATTATTAAGATTAAATGAAAGAAAGCTTTTATTAGGAAATGAATTTGAAATAGATTTTGATGAAAATAGCGATATTATTTTTTCTAAAGAATTTAAAAGCTATCACGAAAATGCTTTAACGATTGAAGCGTTTTCAAATAATACTTGTGTTAAATCTAAGACTTATTATTCAGTTGGCGGTGGCTTTATTAAAAGTGAAGATGAGATTAGTAAAACTAATCAAACTAATCAAGAAAAAAATTATGATTATTCTTTTGATAGTGCGACGGAGCTTTTGTGGTTATGTAATAAATACAATAAAAACATAGCCGAAATTGCAATGCTTTATGAGCTTAATTTTAATAGCGAAGAATATATAAATAATTATTGCAAAGAGATTTATGAAGCAATGCAAGATAGCTTTAAAGCAGGTGCTAATTCAAATGAACTAATCCTACCAGGACCAATCAAGCTTAAAAGAAGAGCTCCTGCATTAGCCAAAAAATTAATGCTTTTAGATGATAAGAATTTAAATCGTAAGGGTGATTTGGATTTTATAGATTATTTTAGCCTTTATGCTATGAGTGTTTCAGAAGAAAACGCAGCGGGTAATCGTGTAGTAACTGCTCCAACCAATGGAGCTTGTGCGGTAGTTCCTGCTGTGCTTTTATACTTAAAAGAACATGTAAAAAGTATGAGCGAAAAGGACATTAGAGACTTTTTATTAGTATCAATGGCGATAGGTTCATTGTTTAAGAAAAACGCAAGTATTAGTGGAGCTGAAGCTGGTTGTCAAGCAGAAATTGGCTCAGCTTCTTCAATGGCAGCTGCTTCATTTGCCTTTAGTATGGGGGCAAGTCCGATTGATTGTTGCTCTGCTGCTGAAATTGCAATGGAGCATCATTTAGGGCTAACTTGCGATCCTGTTGCAGGACTTGTTCAAATTCCTTGCATTGAGCGTAATGTATTCGGAGCGATAAAGGCTGTAAGTGCAGCTAAAATGGCTATGGATAGAGAGAGTGCTCCTAGCGTTGGGCTTGATGAGGTTATTAAAACTATGTATGAAACAGGCAAGGATATGGATACAAGATATAAAGAAACTAGCCTTGCAGGTCTAGCTACAAATTACAAGAAATTTTGCTAAAAAAGGGCTTTATGCCCTTTTTACAATCTGTAATTTATTATTTTTTGTTAATATTAAAAATCACATCAAAATAATGGAACTTTAATGCAAAATATAAGAAATTTTTCAATAATAGCACATATAGACCATGGTAAAAGCACTTTAGCAGATTGTTTAATCACAACTTGCAATGCTATAGAGCAACGCAAAATGAGTAAGCAAGTAATGGATACTATGGATATAGAAAAAGAGCGTGGAATTACTATAAAAGCTCAATCAGTTAGATTAAATTATACTTATAATAAAGAAAATTATATTTTAAATCTTATTGACACCCCAGGTCATGTGGATTTTTCGTATGAAGTTAGTAGAAGTTTAGCAAGTTGCGAAGGGGCATTATTAGTAGTTGATGCTTCACAAGGCGTTCAAGCACAAACAATTGCGAATGTTTATATGGCAATTGAGCATGATTTAGAAATAATTCCTGTAATTAATAAAATTGACCTACCAGCAGCAAATCCTGCAAAAGTAAAGGCTGAAATTGAGCATATAATAGGAATTGATTGTTCTAATGCAATAGAAGTTAGTGCAAAAGCTGGGATAGGAATTGCTGAATTATTACAAGCAATTTGTGAGAGAATTCCTGCACCAAAAAGTAATCAAAATAAGCTAAAAGCACTAATTTATGATAGCTGGTTTGATAGCTATTTAGGGGCTTTAGCTTTAGTTAGAGTAAGGGACGGAGAGATTAATAAAAACGATGAAATATATTTAATGCACGAAGGCGTAAAGCATAATGTATTAGATTTACGCTATCCACACCCACTAAATCCAATGCCAACAAATACAATTAAAGCAGGAGAAGTTGGTATCGTTGTATTAGGATTAAAAGACATAGCACAAATTAGCGTAGGAGATACAATAACCCTAGCAAAAGATAAAGCAACAGAGCCAATTGAAGGTTTTGCTAAAGCAAAAGCCTTTGTATTTGCAGGGATTTATCCGATTGAAACTGATAAATTTGAAGATTTAAGAGATGCTTTAGATAAATTAAAATTAAACGATAGCTCAATCTCATACGAGCCAGAAACTTCACTTGCTTTAGGTTTTGGCTTTAGGGTTGGCTTTTTAGGTTTATTGCATATGGAAGTTATAAAAGAACGCTTAGAGCGTGAGTTTAATTTGGATCTAATAGCAACCGCTCCTAGCGTTACTTATGAAGTTAATTTAACTGATGGAAGCGTATTAAATATCCAAAACCCAAGCGACTTACCACCTGTAAATAAAATAGACCACATAAAAGAGCCTTATGTAAAAGCTACTATAATAACTCCTAGCGAGTTTTTAGGGAATTTAATTACTCTTTTAAATAATCGCCGTGCAATACAAACAAAAATGGATTATATAACAGAAAATAGAGTATTGCTTGAATACGATATACCTATGAATGAGATTATTATGGACTTTTATGATAAATTAAAATCACTTACTCGTGGATATGCTAGTTTTGATTATGAATTTTGTGATTATAGAGTGGGAGATTTAGTAAAGCTTGATATAAAAGTGGCTGGAGAAGCAGTTGATGCGTTAAGCATTATCGTGCCAAATCAAAAGGCTTTAAGCAAAGGTAGAGATTTAGTAAAAGCTATGAAAGATATTGTGCCTAGACAATTATTTGAAGTAGCAATTCAAGCAAGTATAGGTAATAAAATCATAGCTCGTGAAAATGTAAAATCAATGGGTAAAAATGTTACTGCTAAATGCTACGGCGGGGATATTACTAGAAAAAGAAAGCTACTTGAAAAGCAAAAAGAAGGTAAAAAGCGTATGAAAGCAATAGGTAAAGTATCTTTACCACAAGAAGCATTTTTAAGTATTTTAAAGATTGATTAAAAAAGGAATTTCAAATTGAAATTCCTAAACTTTATTTAAAGTATTAGCTAGGTTTAAGCAATCTTGCAAAGTAGGATAGTCTGAAACAAAAATATTTTTTACATTATATTTTTTTAATTCATTTTCAGTGCTTTTTCCTATTGCTATTATATTTTTTGGAAAAGTTTTGAAAAAATATTCATAATCACGCACTCCTGATGGTGCTAAAAATATCAATATATCTTCATTATTTATTGACTTTATAAAAGGCTTTAAATCATTATCTAAAGGCATATTTAATCTAGCGTTACTATATGCTATTACAGACCTTAGGCTAATATTATTTAAATCTAAAAACTCATCTAAATCACTTATAATATTTAAAGCCCTAAAATAAACACATTTTAAATTATTTAGTAGTGGCAATATCTCGTTTTTAAATTCACTCGCGTGAGCTGATTTACCTGTATAAAATACATCTAAGCCTAAACTATTTAGGTATTTCGTAGTTGCTAAACCTATACTAAAAATCTTTTTATTTTTTAGATTAATATTATTTAATACACAAGATTTAACGGCATTTTTACTAGTAAAAATACAAGCATCAAAATCATCATTAATGCTAAAATTATTAAAAATTATTTCATTTACAAAAATACTCTTTATATTTGTTTCGTTTTTTAAACCAACTACATAAATCATTCAAAAAACACTTCTCTTTCAAGTTTACAAAGCAATAAAGCACAGGCTAAAGCACATTGATTTTGCTTATAAATCCTATCTCCAAGTAATTCTAATCTCTCGTGCAAAATCAAGCCTGTATCACTAATAGCACATATAAAAGCTACACCGCTTTTAACACCTAAATCATCGCTATCTCCTAAAACCCCCGTGCAAGTTATAGCGTAATTTGCCTTAGTTAATTTTAATACCCCCGTAGCCATTGCTAAAGCACAATTTTGAGAATAAACTGCTTGATTTTCTAAATGAATATCTTCTACATTTAGCCAAGCTTTTTTGCTTTTGTTTGAGTATGTTATAACACTACCTTCATAAACACTACTTGAGCCATTAATTTTAGTAAAATTACTAGCCAATAATCCACCAGTGCAGCTTTCTGCGAAGCTTAATTTTTTGTTATTTTCTTTTAATTTTTTAATTATATGCTCGTATAAATTATCAGCAAAAATCACTTTTTTAGGGAATAATGATTTAACGGAATTTAAAAGCCCTATTTCATCTGAATATTCATTAGTATTTACTTTGACATATAATAAATTATCAAGTAGTGAATAAATATTAAGACTTACTCCATAAGGCTTTACGCTAGTATTTAGCAATATTTCAGCACTTTCTAAATCCAAATCACTTATTAAAAAATCATAACTAAGTTTTGTGTTATGCAAAATTTCAGGTAGATAAAACATACTAGCTTTTAATATATTAATCATAACCCCATTTAAATCTATTAAAACTGAATTTTTCTTATAATCTTTAGGATTTTCTACTATAAACTCATCATCAATTAAACTCAATTCACATTCTTTTAATGTAGCTAGGATTTTATTAATCATAGAAAAAGAATGCTCATCAGCAATTATCGTTACTAATTCATATTTTTTAACATCTATTTCTAAAAGAGTATTTAATTTAGAATCATCATCATTAAGCTTAATGATAGTATTAGCAAACAAATTCTTCTTAGCCAAACTTCTATCTACAAATTCACAAAAACTACTATTAAAACTCAAATCTTTTGTAAAATATATTAATAAATGTTTCATTTCTTATCCTTTTATTTAAAAAAGTATAGCAAAATAAGTGCATTTTAACAATCAAAAAATATTAAAGGCACATTTATGGATTATAAAGATACATTATTATTACCCAATACTACTTTTGAGATGAGAGCAAATCTTTATGAAAACGAGAAAAAAAGTTTTGAAAAATTTTCATCATTTGCATACGCACAATTAAGAGATAAAAAAGCACCTAAATTTATCCTACACGATGGCCCTCCTTATGCTAACGGGCATTTACACATAGGTCATGCTTTAAATAAAATCTTAAAAGATATGATTAATAAAACTAGATATTTTCTAGCTAATAATTCAATTTCATATACTCCTGGTTGGGATTGCCATGGTTTGCCTATTGAACAACAAGTTGAAATCAAATTAAAAGATAAAAATCCAAGTATAAAAGAAATTCACGACGCTTGCACCGAACACGCAAAAGAATTCATAGGTATTCAAATGAAAGAATTTAAAGACTTAGGAATAATTGGAGATTTTGACAAGCCTTATTTGACTATGGATTTTAAATTTGAAGCAAATATTTATAAAACTCTTTTAGAAGTAGCTAAAAATGGTTTATTAATTCAAAGAAGTAAGCCAGTTTATTGGAGTTGGGCTGCTAAAAGTGCTTTAGCTGAAGCAGAAGTTGAATATGAAGATAAAGAAGATTATTCAATTTTCGTAGCATTCAAACTAAACGATGATGCAAAAGCAAAACTTAAATCTTTAGGAGCAAATGATAGTATTTTAAACAACGCAAGAGCTGTTATTTGGACTACTACTCCTTGGACTTTACCAGCAAATAAAGCAATCGCATTAAATAAAGATGAGCTATATGTTTTAGGAGAAAATGGTCTTATCGTAGCTAAAAAAAGATTAGAAGATTTAGCAGAATTTAATATTAAACCTGTGCTTGAGTTTAAAGGAGATTTTTTAGAAAATACAAACGCATTAAATCCTTTAAACAATAATCTATCTCAATTCATAACAGGAGAGCATGTTTTAATGGATGGTGGTAGTGGTTTAGTTCATACCGCACCAGGACACGGAGAAGATGATTATTATGCTTGTTTAAGATACAACATAGAAGTAGAAATGCCTGTAGGAGATGATGGTTGTTATGATGAAAATATCAAAAGATTAGTGCCAAATAAACCTGAATTATTAGGAATGCATGTATTTAAAGCAAATGAAGTAATTATTGAATTATTGGGCGAAAGTCTTTTAAAATGCTCTAAATTTATACACTCATATCCATTTTGCTGGAGAACTCATAAACCAATAATTTATAGAGCTACTAAACAATTTTTCATAGCTATGGATAAAGAATTTTACAATGGTATGACTTTAAGAGAATTAGCTCAAAAATCACTTGATGAAGTGAGTTTTTATCCAAAAGCAGGAAGAAATAGAATAGGAACTATGATTAGTAATAGACCTGATTGGTGTATTTCAAGACAACGCTCTTGGGGTGTGCCTTTAGCATTCTTTAATGATAAATCAGGGAATTTGATTATGGATTTTGAACTTTATGAACACCTTGCAAGCATATTTGAAAAAGAAGGCGTAAGAGTATGGTGGCAAAAAGATATTAAAGATTTATTACCAGCTAATTCAAAATATAAAGCAGATGAATTAGAAAAAGTTACTGATATTTTAGATGTTTGGTTTGATAGTGGCTCTACATTTAACGCTGTTTTAGCTAGTGGAAATTACGATATAAAAACAACTCAAGCTGATATGTATTTAGAAGGAAGCGACCAACATCGTGGGTGGTTTCAAAGCTCATTATTATTAAGCGTTATTTTAAACAAACAAGCACCTTATAAAGCAGTTTTAACTCACGGATTTACCGTTGATGAAAAAGGTAGAAAAATGAGTAAAAGTCTAGGCAATGTAATAGCGCCAGAACAAATTGCAAAAAATTATGGCTTAGAAATCTTTAGACTTTATATAACATTATGTGATTATTCAACTGATGTTAAATTAGGTGAAAGCATATTAAAACAAACTAGCGAACAATATAGAAAAATAAGAAATACAATAAGATTTTTATTAGCAAATACTAGCGATTTAAAAGCTTATAATTATAATTTCAGTGATTTAGACAAAATGATTTTAAATAAAGCTAATAATGTGTTTGAGCTTTACAAAAAATCATTCTTAGAATATGATTTCGCTAAAGGTATGAATGCACTTTGCACATTTTTAAGTGCTGATTTAAGTGGTGTTTATCTTGATATTTGTAAGGATAGCTTGTATTGTGATGCTAAAGAAGATAGCAAAAGAACAGCGTCAATTACTGCAATGGCTTTAATACTTAAAAAATTATTAGTTTTACTAGCACCTGTATTAACTCATACTACAAATGAAGCTTGTGAACACGCAAACAAATTTATATTAGGCGATATTAAGAGTATTTTTGATTTAGAAGATTTTGATTTTGCTAGTAAAATCACACCTAGTAAAAACGATTATGAATATTTATTAAAAACTCGTGTTAAATTCTACGAGCAAATTGATATATTGAAAAAAGATAAAATAATCAAAAGCACATTAGAGCTAAATCTAGCTACTAATGATGAAGTGATATTAAATTATGAAGAAGCAGCTGATTTTTATTCATTAAGTAAAATTGAAGCTTTAAATAATAACGAAGCTTTGGCAAGTTTTGAAATTGATAATAAAACATACAAAATCATAAAATCAAATCTATGCAAATGCCCTAGATGTTGGAAATACTTAAGCCTAAACGAAGAAAGCTTATGTCCTAGATGTGAAAGGGTGTTAAAATGAGCGAACCTGTTAGCTTAGAGCTAATAGTCGGCACTATTATAGTATTAGCTATAATTAGTGCTATTGGAGTAATTTTAGTAAATAAAGGAAAGAAATGATAACTTTAGAACAAGCATTAAAATTAAGTGATAATGAATTAATAGAATTAAAAAAAGAACTAAATAAATTAGCATTAGAAAACAAACATTTAGGAGCTTATGTAGAGCAATTAATCAATACTCCTTTAGATGATGTTGATTATCTAGGAGTGCCTGTAGCTATTAAAGATAATATTCAAGTTAAGGGCTGGAGCATTACAAATGGTTCAAAAATAATGCAAGGATATTATGCACCTTATGATGCAAGTGTGATTAGCAATATGAAAAAACACAAATTCGCACCATTTGGAAGATGTAATATGGATGAGTTTGCTATGGGTAATACTACAAAAACAAGCTTTTATGGAAAGACTCTAAATCCTTTAAATAATGCTTTAGTCCCAGGTGGAAGTAGTGGTGGTAGTGCTGCTGCGGTAGGTGCAAAAATAGCTCTTGCTGCATTAGGAAGCGATACAGGTGGAAGTGTTCGCCAGCCTGCTGCATTTTGTGGTTGTGTAGGTTTTAAGCCAAGTTATGGAAGAGTTAGCAGATATGGACTTGCTAGTTATTCAAGTAGTTTAGACCAAATAGGAGTATTAACTCAAAACGTAAAAGACGCTAGTATTTTATACGATGCCATTGCAGGTCATTGTGAGTTTGATAGCACTAGTGCTGATATTCAATTTGTGCCTACATTTGATAAATTAGACGCTAATAAAAAATACAAAATCGCAATTATTAAAAATTATATAGATTCATGCTCTGATGAAATAAAAACACAAACTTATAAAGCTATAGATAAATTAAAAGCTTGTGGTCATACCATAAGTGAAGTTAGCCTTGCTGATAGTAAATACGATGTAGCTGCTTATTATATAATAGCCTGTGCTGAAGCAAGTGCTAATTTAAGCCGTTACGATGGGATTAGATATGGCAATAGAGCTAAGGAATTTAAAGATTTAAACGAGTTATATGTAAATACTAGAAGCGAAGGTTTTGGGCTTGAAGTTCAAAAAAGAATTTTATTAGGAACATTCGTGCTTTCGAGTGGTTATATTGACGCATATTATAAAAAAGCTCAATTAGTAAGAGAAGTTATCACTAGAAAATACAATGAAATTTTAAGCGATAATGATTTAATACTAATGCCTGTTGCACCAAGTCTTCCAAAATCATTTGATGCGAAGACTAGTTCTGTTGAAAGCTATTTAGAAGATATTTTCACTATTTCAGTTAATCTTGCAAAACTTGCAGGTATTAGCGTGCCTGTTGCTAAAACTGAAGATAATTTAAATGTGAGCGTTCAATTAGTAGCAAAAAGATTTGATGAGCAAAACTTATTAAATGCAGCATTAAGTTTGGAAAACGCTGTTAAATAACCTACCCTATTCTATTTTAAATTCTAAGAATTTAAAATAGATTTTAATCACTTTTAGCACTTCACTTAATATTTATATTATGTAATTTTTATACTTTCTATCTTTTTTTATCGTAAATTAACTATCTAAATAGTGGCTAAATTGTAAATTAATAAAGTTTTTTGATATTTTTATTTAAGTAAATGCTATGATATGAAAAATAAAGGAATTTGAATGCTTAAAATTTGGAATGTTACTATTTTTAGTTGTGGTTTTAATTTAAGACATTGATTGTGCTATATAGCACCATATAAATTTATTAAGAAAAAGGTTAGATGATATGCAAAGAGATTACGATAAAGAGCCGGTAATTATCAAGGATATTAATACATTTTTTGATTTTTTACCTGCTTTTGTTTGTATGATAATAAGTTATATTGCGTATTTTCTAACAGATAATCCTAGCTCTTCACTTCATAGAAATGTTTTTATAATTATGCCATTTTTAGCACTACCTTACATAAGACCTTTTATAAAGTGTAAAAGAGAAATCATAATTACTAAAAATACCATTAATTATCTAAATAATGGCGAAGTGTTAGAAAGTATTGATTTAAATAAGCCTTTTAAGATATATAAAAGCTTTTCGGTAGTTCATCACAAATCACAAAAACCCCATGAAGTAATTCAAATTTTATGGATTTTTTTACTACCTGCTACTATCTTACAATACTTTATAAATTTTATTCTTAAATTATTTTATTACATATTTACGCTTAAACTAAAATACTATAAGGTAATGGATTCGGTAATTTTATTGCAAGATGAAAAGATTATAAATATATTAAGCATTGAAAAATATCACGAGCTTGAAAAGTATTTTAAAGATAATCATAATATCAATATAAAAGAGCTTAAAATTTATTTTGATAAATATGGTTATATTTATGAAAAAATTGATAGTTAAAGAGTTAATGATGACAAAAGAAGAATATTTGAATTGTATGGATAATTTTAAAAATATCTGGACTGCAATGTATGATGTTGGAGATAAGTATTTAAAAGATAAGTATGGAAAAAGAGTTTTGTAATCTTCCTATGAAAAATATTTAAGGTTTTAGTATGAAAAACACATTAGAATTCTTAAAAATACTTTTTAAGATTTTTATAATAATTGAAATAGTGATTGCTTTTTACTCAATTTTTGCTGGTGTTATTTTTAGCATTGGCTCAGATGTAAATGTAATTTATTCAATTATTGTTTGCTTTTTTGCAGCTAATTATTTTATTTATGAAAATTTAAGTCAAATAATAATTTTATTTTATAAAGGACTTATACTTTATCCACTAATTTATCTTAAAGTTTTTATAATTATATTTTTTATAATACTTTTCTTTAAATTAAGAAAAAAAATTAATAACAAACTTGCTTTTACTTATAGCATAATTCCTATGATAATAATATTTGCTTTATATAATTATTTTTTTAGAACCATACCTGACTACTCAAGTAAAACTCACGAAAAAATAGTAACTCTAAGTGATTATAAAAAATACCAGCAAGGCTATTGCTTAAAAGAAGATAGGATATTACCTAAAGATGAGCTTTATAAAAGAGTAGTGATTGATGATCTTACAAAGCAATTAGTATATAGAAATAGAGTTTATAAACATTATTATAATGAAATTGCAAATTATAAATACAAGATACATAAAGATATTAATCTAGCTAATTACAAAGATTACTTAAGAAAAAATGCTTATTCTAAAGAATATGTTAATTACGATGAATTAGAATCAGTTGATTACACTAAATATATAGTAATTGATACTAAAAATAATATAGCAGGATTTACTAAGCCTATTCTCTTACCTCAAGGTACTTTTGTTGCTTCAGTTACATTTTATTTAGATTTAGCATTTGAATTTGAAGATAATGCATATAGATTTTATAAAATTTACCTTTCTGATGAATTTGATGAGCGTGAAGACAAAGAAAAAGAATATAAACGTAGACTTGAAGATGTTAATTATGAGCTTTTATCGTATGAAAATGATATAAAAAAACAACGTATTTCTTATAATTATAAATTTGATAATTGTGGTTATTCAAACTTTGATCCAGAAAAAGAAGAAATTGAATGATAAAAATTATAAAAAGGAGAAAGAATGGCAAATTTTAGATTAGATTTAAATGATGATTTTACAAGCGAAATATTATCATTGTATTTATGGGGACAAAAAAGAGCTCCTAGTAAAGATGAAATTACAAATCATAAAACTTCTAGTTTCTATTTTAAATTCTTTTAAAAATTACAATAATTTACAATATAATTTCGTAATTACAAAAATTCAAACAATGACTAGTTTGATAAGTTTTTATTATTGAATTGATATAACAAGCTTTTTATAAGGATTTAGCGTGTTAGAGTGGATATATAATAAATTAATAAAGGTTTTTATTATAACTTGCTTTAAGGTATTATTATTTACTTAACTTTATGTGATATTTTTTTGGACTTTATTTGTTTTATATATAGATATTTTAATAGCAACTACTTTTTTACTACAATATTTACCTATAAATTATGAAAGTGTTAGTAATAATACTTATTATAATTTACATATAAATTTATTTACAATTTTACAATTTGGCTTACCTTTACCTTTATCTATTTTTTATTATAAAAAAATTGATAATTATTATAGATATGATAAGTTTTTAGGCTTTTTATTTTTTGTAATATCATTTTTTATTCTAAATTCCTTATTTAAATTTTATTTGTTTAAAATACAAGATATAAATAATTTCGAATCACTTCCTATAAAAAATAACATATTAAGTCTTGCTATGGCTTTTATATCTACTATTTTATTTTATTGTTATATAAAATATAAAAGCAAAAAATAATAACTTTTAATTCCAACTATTTTTACAATAAAACATTTTTAAATTTATTAAAATCCTAATTTAAATTCCAAAATATTTTACACCATCAATTAACCTTATTGTTTAAAAGAATTTAAATAAACTTATTTGCTATACTAAACCATAAAAATTGTTTTATATTTGGAGCGATAAATGTATTCTAAGCTGATAGAGTTTATAAGAAAATTATTGTATTGTATATTTGCATTGCTTTGCATACTATTTATATTATCTATTTTATCCATCGGCGCTTTTACAATAATAGAATATTATGTTACAAAACCTTACGATTATAGTGATTTTGTTAAGGTAACAAAGGAATTAAAAAAAGTTGAAGAAATTTTATTAAAGCAAGGATATAAACCATATTATGATTTTGGTGATAAAAGAACATATAAGGTAAATTACAATGAACTTGGATATGGTTGCATTATTGATGAGTTACAAAAACAAGAATACGCTATTCAAAATTTTTTTGAAAGATATCCACATACGCAATTAGAAAAAATAAATAATTATAAAAGTATAGATGAAATAAAAGAAATAAAAAAATTTAGCAAAGATTTATTAAAAACTTCACAAGTCTATGAATTTAATTACGAGCTAACAATTGATGGTTTTGAGCATTTTTATGATAAAAATTCTTTTATTTTTAAAGATGGAAAATTATTTGTAAAATATTATTACTTTAGTTTTAATAATAATTTACTTGAAGAAAATTATGAGTTTTTAATAGATGATTGTGGTTATATTGAGCGTATGTAGTAAAAGAGTTAGTATGAAAGTAATTAATAATTGTTAGGATTTTAAATGTTTTTTAGAATAGTTAAATTAATATTTCTTATAAGTTTATTATGTTTAATACTTGCTTTGTGTTATTTTGCATTAACTTATTTTATAAGTAATAACACCGACCCATTAGAAGAATTTAATGAACTTAAATCAAAATTATATAGAATTGAAGCAGACCTAAGTGAGAATAATTTGAGCTATTATGATTTTAATACTGATAAAACTTATAAAATAGATTATAATAAATTCGGCTATAAGTGTAAAATTGAATACCTAGAACGACAAAAACTCGCTATAAAAGATTATTTTAATCGTCATGCAAATGTAGAAAAATTAGAAAAAGTTCAAAATTATAAAAATATAGATGAAATAAAAGAAATAAAAGAATTTAGCAAAGAATTATTAAAAACTTCAAAAATAAATAAATTTAATAATGAGCTAGTAATAAAAAATGATAAATATTTTTATGATGAAGCTTCATTTGTTTTTGAATCTGAAAGATTGTTTGTGATGTATTATTACTTTGATGAAAATAATGATTTTAAAGAAGTTAGTGAAGAGTTTTTCATAGATAGTTGTGGTTATATTGAAAATAGATATAAAGCAATAAGTTCTAAAGGTAGATTTAGGTTATAAAAACTATAAATAATTTATAAATATTATTTATAGTTTTAAATGAATAAAATTATTTTAAAAGATTTGATAATTTATCTTTAACTTCGTTTGAGTTTAATTCTAGTTTTTCAAGTGTTTTACGAGCTCTAAATTCTACCAAATTATCATCAAGTTTTTTACCCACTACAATAGCATAAGGTGTGCCTATTAACTCATAATCACTCATTTTTACACCAAAACGCTCATTTCTATCATCTAATAAAGCCTTAATACCATTAGCCAAACAATACTCATATATATCATTTGCAAACTTAACTTGCTCTTCATTTTTAATATCTGATATTATGATTTGTAATGTAAATGCTGAAATATTTTTATCAAAAATAAGCCCATAATCATCATTATTGCATTCAGCAATTACTGCTAAAAGCCTACTAATTCCTATACCATAACAACCCATTATAAAAGGTTTTGCCTTGCCATTATTATCAAGATAAGTTGCATTCATAGCACTTGAATACTTATCGCCTAATTTAAATATATGCCCTACTTCAATGCCTTTTGTAATTTTTAAAGCTTTATTACACTTATGGCATTCATCGTTTTCTTTAACCAAGCTTAAATCATAAAAACGCTCTTGTAAAAAGCTAGTTACCTTAAATCCTACATAATGATAGTCTTTTTCGTTTGCTCCACAAATTAAATCGCTTTCATTTTCTAACTCGCTATCTATGAAAAATCTAACAGGACAATCCTTAAGCCCAATAAATCCTGGAACTAAATTAGCTTTTATTAATTCTTCTTCACTTGCATCTACTAAATCAAGTGCATTAGCTGCATTTAAAGCCTTAGTTTCATTTAGCTCATCACAACCTCTTATAAAATATACTATGATTTCTTCTTTATCTACATATATTGCTTTTTTTGCTACTGCTTTTATGAAATTATGCTCTTTGCATTTAAAGAATTTAGCTAAATCTTCTATGGTTTTTACATTTGGAGTGTGAAATTTTGCAAAATCAGCTTCTATTTCTTTAATAAATTTTCTTTTAGCTCTTTTTGCTGTTTCTATATTAGCACAATATCCACATTCACAAATAGCCAAATCATCTTCTCCACTAGGACTAATCACCATAAATTCTCTTGAACCACTTCCACCAATTGCTCCGCTATCTGCTTCTACAATCGCATAATTTAACCCTAATTCATCAAAAATTTTACAATACGCTTCTTGCATATTTAAAAACTCAGTTTCTAAAGACTCAAGCGAATCATGAAAACTATAAGCGTCTTTCATAATAAACTCACGAGCTCTAAAAAGTCCAAATCTAGGTCTTGCTTCATCACGGAATTTAGTTTGAATTTGAAATAAATTAATAGGCAATTGTTTATAGCTTGTAATTTTTCCACGCACAAGCGCAACTATTGCTTCTTCTGCTGTCGGACTTAGGATAAAATCATTTTCTTTTCTATCCTTAAACCTTAGCAATTCTTTACCAAATTTAGCACTTCTTCCACTCTCATCCCAATAATTTAACGGGCATACAAAACTAAGATTTAAATAGTTTGCTCCTGCATTTTTCATATGCTTAATTACAATATTTTTAATATTTTCTAATACTTCAAGCCCTAATGGTAAATAACTATAAAGTCCTGAGCCAAGTTGCTCTATATAAGCTGCTCTACTAAGTAAAATATGACTTTTTAAGATAGCATCTCTTGGTGCTTCTTTTGTCGTTGGTGCGTATAATTTTGAAAATCTCATTCGTTTTCCTTCACATTAAATAAATAATTTAAACTTTGCGTTTCTAAACCTTCATCATCAATATTTTTAAGTCTTATTGTAGGTTCATGCAAATAAGACTTCATAACTTGTTTTGCGAATTTCAATGCTTCTTCATTATCACTATTTTTTAAATAACCTTTCTTAATTGCTATTGCTAATTCTTGATTTATGATTTCATCTGCTCTAATTCTCATAGCTTTTATTATAGGAGTTACTTGAATTACATTTAAATCCTTATAAAACTCATTAACCATTTTTGCAACTACACTAAAAGCAATTTTTGCTTCTTCATCTTTAAATTGCATATTTTTCTTAACTATTTCATTTAGACTATCAACGCTAAAAACTTCTATCAATTCGCTATTTTCAAGCTCAATATCTCTTGGCACAGCAATATCAAAAAAATACCTTTTAAACTCAACCGGACTTATAATATCTTTAGTAATTATAGGTTCATTTGAACTAGTAGCACAAAATATAAGCTCATAAGAATTTAAAATAGAAACTAAATCTTCATAATCTAAACATATTAAATCTAGTTCATTTGCTAGTTTTAAAGCATTTGCTTTGGTTCTTGAAATTATCGCAATATTTCCTTTTGTATGATTTAGCAAGTGTTTTGCAGCTAATTCTATCATCAAACCACTTCCTATTAAAAGGATTTTTTTAGTTTTAATATCACAAATCTCTCTTGCTTTTGCTACTGCAACAGAGCTTACTGATACAGAGTTTTTTGAAATAGCGGTTTTATTTCTAACCATTGCAGCACATTTAAAAGAATAATTAATCGCTACTTCTAAATTAGGAGAATAATTAGCACTTTGCAAGGCTTGTTTTAATTGACCTGTGATTTGAGTTTCCCCTATTACAAGGCTATCAAGTGAACTTGAAACACTAAAAAGATGATGAATAAACCCACTGCCTTCGTAAATATCAGGAGAATTTTTGATAAGTTGCTCATCAATCTTACAAATTAAACATAAGCACTTTATTATGTATTCATAAACACCCACTTGGTTTTCAATATAACACATTATTTCTATTCTATTACAGGTGCTTAAAATCACGCATTCTTCTATGTAATCATTAGCTAAGATTAATTTATAAATTTCTTTTTTCTTAAATTCATCACTTAAAGCTAGTCTTTCTCTTACTTCAATACTTGTATTTTTATGAGTAAAACTAACGCTAAAATAATGCATCAAAACTCCCTAAAAATCATTTTTTTAACGATTTCTTTTAATTCATCGCTACTTGCGTATTTTAATGCAAGTTCTCCGTAATTTTTAGCTTCATTTATACTTGCATTTATTAAATCGTATTTTAAAAATTGCTCTTTTATCCACGATAATTCATCTTTGCTTAAAGTCTTACAAAAATAAGACCTTAGTCTTGCTTTATCATCGCCTTGCAATTTTTTATCTAGCATAATGTATGGAAGAGTAACTTTGCCTTCTTTATAATCATTTAGATTTGGCTTTCCTAAAGTAGCTTCATCTTGAGTAATATCTAAAATATCATCAACTATTTGAAAGGCAATTCCTAGATTTTTACCAAATTCTTTATAGTCATTAGCGTTAGGATAATTAGCTAAAAGTGCTGCTGCATATGCACTTGCTTCTATTAATGAAGCAGTTTTTTTATAAATCATTTCATAATATTTGCTCTCATCTTCATTAAAACTTTCTCCAAGCTCTACATCAAGCAATTCGCCACTACTAAGCAAGGCAACTGCACGACCAACACAGGCTGCTATTTCACTTTTAAAAGAGCATAAATTATAAAACGCAATTGAATATAAAATATCGCCTAGCATAATAGCAGTTTTATCGCCATAAATTGCATTAATACTTGGAGCATTTCTTCTAGTTAGTGCTTCATCTATTACATCATCGTGCATAAGTGATGCTAGATGAATACACTCAATTACTGCACATAATTTATAAGCTTCATCACTAACTCCAGCTATTTTTAAAATCAGTTTTGAGCGTAATCTTTTGCCGTGATTTACCTTGGCTAAATACTCATAAATACTAGGATGCTTTAACTCTTTTATAAATTCATTTATATAAAAATCTATCTTTTCCATACTACTTCCCTTTTAAATTCTTATTAAACTCAATATCTACTCTTCCATCGTTATCAATAACTAACACTTTTATTTTAGCTTTATTATCTTTAAAATCCTTAAATTCTAAAAAAAGTGTAACTTTATCAATGCTAGGATTTTTGTAATTAGGCAAAATTTGTTCTTTAACAAAATCAAGCCCCCTTCTAAGAGATAATACATATTGTTTTCTATAATTTTTATAATCCTTAAAATTAGTTAGCAAAATCAAATTCGTATTATCAAAATGCGTCCATCTAAAGGCATATTTTTGCCATTTTTCTTCACCCTTAGGACTTATAAAAAACCATTCTAATTCATCTTTTTTTAAAATATATTCTTTTTCATAAGCAAAATTAGGCACACCCGCAAATAAATTAATACTAAAAAAAATCAGTATTAAAAATCTATAATATTGTTTGGACATTCTTTATGATAAACCCCAGCTGCGTCATAATATTCATTACAATCTTCATAATAATGAAGTCTAATTCCATCTTTACTAGCACACGAGCTAAAAATAATAGCTATTAAAACAATCAATTTTTTCATGCTATCAACCATTGAAATAATTTTTTAAGCTCTTCGCTTTCACTTCTTCTATTTTTATGCTTTTTTCTCCATTCATAAGGATTTTGAGCGTTTTTATCTATCCATAAGCCTTTTAATTCTTGTCTTGCTTTTAACTCATCGCTTTTATACATATTTGTATAATAAGAATACGCCCAAGCACAACCTTGCTGAACTACATAGCGATTTATATCTACCTCATCTAAATATACAATTGCTATGGTTCTTTTATATTTATCTTTGCCTTTGATTTTCAAATCAACCTTTTTGCCAATTATTTTAGAAGACAAAACCCTAGTACAATAAGCACCAAAATTCTGACTTGTTTCAGGTGCGTCAATGCCATATAATCTAACTTTTGTTTTTTTCTTGCCTTTTCTTACTTGAATAGTATCTCCGTCCATTACTTTTGATACAAAATACTCTCCTGCAAATAGATTAATACTTAGCAAGAATATCAAAACAAATCTCATTATTTAGCTCTTACAATTTTATTTAAAAATGTGAAATTTTCTTTAATTTTAAAATCACTTTCAATAGATTTTGCTAATTTTTCTAAAGAAGATTTAAAATCATCAAATAAATAATTAGCATAAGAACCTGGATTTGGATTAATCTCATTTAGATAAATCTCATTATCTTTAATAAAAAAATCACATCTAATTAAAGCACCTTTAAACAACGGCAAATAAAGTCTAGTAAAAGCGTCTTTTAATTTATTTACTAACTCATCATTAAGTTTTACTTCTTCTATTTTTTCTTGTTTAAAGCTTAGATATTTTTGGTCAAAATCTAAATGACCATTTTTCTTAGGCTCTTCAATCTTTGAAAATACAATTTTTTCGCCATCAAAAAATCCTGCTAGATTTACTTCTTGAATATTTTCAATAAAAGGCTCTGCTAAAATCTTGTCATCAAATTCATACGAACTATCATACGCATAAGCAAAATCTTCTTTATTTTTTACTATATTTATACCTATACTACTTCCAAGCCTAGCTGGTTTTAAAATAACAGGTAGTTCAACCTCATCATTTTTGCTTTCTAATAATTTATAAGCAATTGTTTTAACCCCTACTTCATTTGCATAAAGTTTAGTTAAATGTTTATCAAAACTAAGCACACAAGCAGCAGTTCTAGGGCCTATGTATTTGATATTATAAAAATCAAACATAGAAGCTAATTTCCCATCTTCGCCATCTTTTCCATGAACTATATTAATAGCTATATCAAATTCTACTTTTTCTTCGCCTAAAAGTTTTTTAAGATAAAAGCCACCTTGTTTTAATACTAAAGGCTTAAGGTTTTTAAAACCACCTTTTGCAAAATAATTTGCATTCATATTATTTTTATCTATTAGATAAAACTCATTATCAAAACTAACATAAATAAAAATTACATCATCTAATAATTTTGCCACAGTTACAGCACTTACTATGCTTATTTCATGCTCGTAAGAATTCCCACCAAAAACCATTGCGTATTTCATTTATTTTCCTTAACTTAATTTTTTAAGAGCTAGTTTTATTACTTCGCTAACACTATTTGCATTAATATCTTTTAAAGCTTTAATCACAGCTTCTTGTTTAAAACCTAAAGCAAGTAAAGCTTCACTAGCTTCGTAATAATAATTATTCTCCGCACTTATTCCTAATTTGATTATTTTATCTTTTAATTCTAATATTAATCTACTTGCACTCTTAGCACCAATTCCTGGAGCTTTACATAAAGCTTTTGCGTTTTCATTAATAATAGCACTTTGCAAACTCGCTACATCCATTGATGATAGAAGTGCCATAGCACTTGTAGCACCTATGCCATTTACTTTTATTAAGGCTTCAAATAATATTTGCTCACTTTCATCTAAAAAGCCATATAATTTATTTGAATCTTCTTTAATAATTTGAGTAATTAATAAAGCTACTTTATCTCCTTTATTAATCCTAGCAGCACTTAATAAGCTAAGATTTATTCCATACCCTACTCCATAAGTTTTTAAGATTATAAACGCAGGAGTTTTTTTAATAACTTCACCTTCTAAATAAACTATCAATAATCTTCCTTTTCTTCCATAAATTCATCTTCGTAATTTTTAACTTCTGTTCTTTTTAGCTTTACTATTTTTGCACTTTCTTCATCACCTATCATAACTCTTTCTAATTTCAAACAATATAAATCTTCATACTCTTTAGTATTATAAGTTAGCTCAATATCAGGATAAAGTAATTTGAATTTAATTTCATTTAAATTAGCCCATCTTTTAGTATTTATAACCTTTGCTTCATAGACCTTATTTTGCAATCTTTTTAAATCATCTTCTAAATCTTTATGCTTATCTTTAAAATCTTTTAATTTAGTAATTAAATCATTATATTCAAGCACAACATTTTGATAATCTCTAATTTTTTGCAAAAATGCAGTAGGTGGAATAATATTACTTTGTTTCATCTCTGCTAATCTTTGTTTAATTTGCATAATACTATCTTTATTAGCGTCTATAATTGATTTTTTACTATCTATAATTTTTGGTAAAGATAATAGATTTTTATTTACTTCGGCTAATTGACCTAAAGTTTTTTCAAGACTTTTAACAATTATTGGAGATTTACTAGCACTTACTAAGAATTTGTTATTTTCTCCTAAACACTCTTTAACAACTGCAATATCACTAACTTCTATAGTTGTATTAGTTGTAAGTGTATCTATCATTACTTTATTTGCTATGATTTTACCGCCTAATGCGTGTTTTACTCTTACATTTTTTCCTACAATAACGCCATTTTCAAGCCTATTTACTTCTATATCTTCGCCTTCGCAATAACCCCTATGCACTTCTATATTGATTTTTTTCGCATAAATCTTACTTTTTGAATGAGTTTGTCCGCCTATATTTGCAATTTTTGCTTTTACTACTGAATTTTGAGCGATATTTCCTTTTACATTAAGTGTGCTTACTTCTATACTAAGATTTGCCCCTACTGCGTCTTTTAAATAATCTTGTTCATCAACATTTAAAGTAATATCTTTATTAATACCTGCATCAATTGAACCTGTTGTTTTAAATTCCACAGCTTGAACGCTAACACTATCCTTTATATCATACAATTTATCTCTATAAACAAAAGTTACATAGCCATTTATATTTGCATAATACTTTATACTCAAATCATCTTCAAGCATTCTAATATTTTCACTAACCTTAAAATCAGGCTCACTTATAATATTAGAATTAGTAGCATTAATAATATTTCCTTTTAAATCCTTACCATTAACGGCTTTTATTGGTTTAATAAATTCAATTATTAATTCATCTTTACTAATAGCATTTATAAAACCACGCTGAGAATAATCAATTTTAGCATTTTCATCTACTTTTTTATCTTTATAATAAAGCTTAGTTTCTGAATTAATAGCATTAATTGGCTCAATCCCCTTAGCTAAAACTATACTAGCTTCCATAATTTGCTTACTTTCAAATGCCTTTAGCATTTTTACAAGCTGCTCTTGAAAAGTAAATTCTCTAATGCCTAGTAATAAACCTGCTTTTATAAATTTTTTATTAATTAAATCTCTAATATTTTCTATTAGTTCTGCTAGTTCTGCTTTGTCTTCATAATTAATAGCATTAAAATTTGCTACTACCTTGGTAAGATTTTTATTTGTTCCTATCTTAAAATCAATTAATGGAACAATATTGTCTATTATTTCTATTTCATATATTTGTTTAATTTCTATATCATCATTAAAGAATTTATCATCGTTAAATACTTCTAATTCGTGTTCTAAAAGAGTTTGAGACATTCCATCTTTAGTGATTATTGTCTCATAATGAAGAACCTTAAAATCTAAATTATTTATATCTTTTCTATATCTATTTGCATAATTTGTTAATTCATCATAAGGTTTATCTGTTTTGATTATGTATTTTTCCAAATTGTAAAGCCTTTATTTTTTTTCGTTAATATACCTAAAAATAAATTAAAAAAGTAAAATGAATGAAACAAGAACTAATAAAAAAATATTTTTTCAATATTTTTGGTATTTTAATATCAAGAATAAGTGGCTTTTGTAGAGATTTTTTGCTAGCTAGATTTTTAGGGGCTAGTATTTATTCTGATATATTTTTTATAATGATAAAGCTTCCGAGTGTTTTTAGAACATTATTTACTGAAGGCACATTTAATCAAAGCTTTTTACCAAATCTAGCCAAAACTAATCGTAAAGGCGAATTTTGTGTAAAGATACTTATGATTTTTATAGCTATTCTTAGTTTAATAGCCTTAATTATTTTTATGTTTTCTAATATCTTTACTAATCTAATAGCCTATGGTTTTGATGATGAGATTAAAAAAATATCAGCACCTTTAATCGGGCTTAATATTTGGTATTTAGTGATTATTTTTTGTGCTTCGTTTTTTGCGTCTTTACTTAATTATAAAGGTAGATTTTTTATAACTAGCATAAGTGCTTCTATTTTTAATTTTGCCTGTGTAGCAGCTCTTTTAATATTTAAAGATTTAGAAAAATTACAATTACTTAAAATGATTACTTATTTTATTTTAATAAGTGCTTTTATTCAAGTAATTATTTTAATGATTGCTTTAAAAGATAATAAAATCTTTCATTCTATGATAATTTATGTAAAGAATTTAAATCATAAAAATAAAAAAACTTCTCTTAAAGGCTTTTTTAAAAATTTTAGCTCATCTTTAATTGGCTCATCAAGTTCGCAATTAAACTCATTGGTTGAAATTGCTCTAGCTAGCTCATTAGCTCACGCAAGTATTTCATATCTTAATTATTCAACTAGACTTTATCAACTCCCATTAGCCTTAATTGCTATAGCTTTTACTCAAGTATTTTTCCCAAGCTTAATTGCTTATATTAAACAAGGAAAAATTCAAAATGCTATTTTAAGTATTCAAAAAATATTTGAATTAATGTTACTTTTATTAATACTTGCTGCATTAACAGGCTATATTTTAAGCGAAGAGATAATTAAGCTCTTATTTGAGCGTGGAGCATTTACAAATGAAAACACACTTGAATGTGCTAAAGTCTTAAGGCTTTATATATTATGTATAGTTCCACTTGGAATTTCAAAATTATTTTTAGCTTGGATAAATGCAAATTATTTACACTCAATTGCTGCTAAGATTTCAATAATGTCTTGTTTTATAAGTATAATTGCAAGTTTATGTTTGATAAAAGATTTTGGTATTTTAGCCTTTTGTATAAGTGCTAATATTTCTGCTTGGTTTATACTACTTGCTTATCTTTTTGTGTTTTCTTATGCTAGATTTTTTAGTATTTTAAGACCTAGCGTTTGCTTAGGAATTATCTTTATTAGTGTAATATTTGCTTATGTTTTAATATATTTAAAAGGATTTTTAAATGCAATTTTTTAACTCACAAACTAGAAAAAAAGAAGAATTTACATATAAAAATGAATGTATAAATATATATGTTTGCGGTCCAACCGTTTATGATGACGCACATTTAGGCCATGCAAGGTCAAGCATAAGTTTTGATTTATTAAAAAGAGTAATTAAAGCAAATGGTTTTGAAGTAAAATTAGCGAAAAACTACACAGATATTGATGATAAATTAATCAAAAAAATGAATGAAAGTGGCAAAAGTCTAGCTGAAATTAGCGAAACTTATATTAAAAGTTATGAAGCTGATATGAAAGCTTTAAATGTTTTAGAGCCTGATATTAGCCCAAGAGCAACTGAATATATTAATCAAATGATTAGTTTTATTGAAAAATTGCTTGAATTAAAATATGCTTATAGATTAGATGATGGAATATATTTAAATACAAGTTTAGATAAACTTTATTTAAGTATTTCAAACAAACCTCAAGATGATACTATCTCAAGACTTGAAAATGAAGTAGATAAAAAGAATGCAAGTGATTTTGTATTATGGAAATTTGATGAGAATTATTATAAAGCAAGTTTTGGCACAGGTCGTCCTGGTTGGCATACTGAATGTGTTTGTATGATTTTAGATATTTTTCCTAAATTACACATTCATTGTGGTGGGGCTGATTTGTTGTTTCCACATCACGAAAACGAAGCTTGTCAATGTCGCTTAGCAACTAAAAACGAACTGGCTACTTTTTGGCTACATAATGGCTTTGTAAATATTAATAACGAAAAAATGAGTAAAAGTCTAAATAATAGCTTTTTTGTAAAAGACGCTTTAAAAGAATTTAGCGGAGAAACACTTAGATTTTATTTACTAAGCACTCATTATAGACAAGATTTTAATTACACAATTACTGATTTAAAAGCTTCTAAAAAACGCCTTGATAAAATATTTAGAGTGAAAAAAAAGCTTAATTTAAATGAACTAGATTTAAAAACAATAGCACCTAATAGTGAGCTAAAATCAAAATTAGTTGAAGCTTTAAGCGATGATTTAAATACTTCAAAAGCACTTGCAATTGTAGATGAATGGGTAAATTATGCAAATACTATAAAAGCTAATGATGAGCTTAAAAATGAGTTTTTAGCTATTGTTGAATTATTAGGAGTTGGAGTGATTAATCCTAATGAATATTTACAAAATTGTGATGAGAAATTCCGTATTCAAATTCTAAAATTAATTGATGAAAGAAATGAAGCTAAAAAAAATAAAGATTATGCAAAAGCCGATAGTATTAGAAACGAATTAAGTAATTTAGGCGTAAGCATTCAAGATAGCGCTAATGGTGTTGATTGGGAGATTTTATGAATTTAAAAGAAATAGAAAATCAAAATGTATCCCAATTAAAATTATCTTATGTATTAAAAAGGTTTAAGCACTATTTTAAAGATTATAAAATAAGATTTTTTCTAGCAATAATAGGTATGATTTTAGCTTCAGCTGGAACTGCTGGTAGTGCTAAGATTATTGAACCGATTTTAAATAAAATCTTTGTAGAAAAAGATGTAACATTATTATATATCTTACCTTTAGGTGTGTTTGCTTTATATTTTATAAAGAATTTAGGTCTTTATATGCAAACAATTAATATGGGTTTTATAGGTATAGAAATTACAAAAAGACTAAGACAAAAAATCCTAAAAAAAATCATAGTAATGGATATGAAATTCTTTCAAAAACACCCCAGTGGAGAGCTAATATCACGCTCATTAAATGATATTGGAAGTCTTCAAAATGTGCTTACTAATTTCATTCCTGATATTACAAGAGAAATAATTACAACCTTAGGCTTACTTTATGTAGTGATTTCTCAAAGCCCAAAATTAGCTTTTTTTGCATTTATTATCTTACCTGCTGCTATGCTTCCTATTAGATATTTCATAAAAAAATTAAAAAGCATAGGAATAGCAACACAACAAAATTATGCCGAGCTTACTTCAAGACTAAATGAGATTTTAGGCAATATTGAGCTAGTTAAATCATCAAATGCTGAAAAATTAGAACTAGAAAAATACAAAAATAGTAATGAAAATGTAGCAAAATTAATCTATCGTGGAACTAAAATAAATGCCTTTACAAGCCCTATTATGGAAACTTTTGGTGCTTTAGGCGTATCGGCAACTATAATAATAGGTGGAATGGAAGTTATAAATGGCTCTATGCAAATAGGCAATTTTTTCTCATTTTTAACGGCTTTATTTTTAATATATACTCCTGTTAAAAGAATTACAAGTCTTTATGCAAGTCTTCAAACAAACTTAGCAGCTAGCACAAGGACTTTTTATTTACTTGACCTTGAGCCAGAGATTAAAGGTGGAGATGAGAATTTAAATCAAGAAATTAAAAGCCTAAAATTACAAAATGCTAGTTTAAAATACGATGATAAACTAGCTTTAGATAATGTTAGTATAGAGTTTAAAAAAGGCGAAATCACCGCAATTATAGGAAGAAGTGGTAGTGGAAAAAGCTCTTTAGTAAATACTATTTTAAGATTTTATGAGCTAAATTCTGGAGAAATTAAAATAAATAATAACAATTATAAAAACTATTCACTAGATAGCTTAAGAGAAAAAATAGCAATAGTTACACAAAATATTTATTTATTTAGCGATACTATTGCAAATAATATTGCTTATGCAAATGAATTTGATGAAGAAAGAGTGATTAATGCTTTAAAACTTGCAAATGCTTATGATTTTATAAGTGCTATGCCTGATGGAATTTATACTAAACTAAGTGAAAAAGGTAATAATTTTAGCGGCGGTCAAAGACAACGCCTAGCACTTGCAAGAGCGTTTTATAAAAATCCTGAAATAATAATTTTTGATGAAGCAACAAGTGCTTTAGATAATGAAAGTCAGAATTTAATATCAAAAAGCTTAGTAAATATTAAGCAAGATAAGATAATTATTCTAATAGCACATAGATTAAATTCTATTGCAATTGCTGATAATATTTTGATTTTAGATAATTCTAAAATGGTGGGATTTGGAAACGATAAAAGCTTAGAAAATAATGAATTTTATAAAAAATTAAAAGAAAAATTTGAAGAATGTTAAAAGAGATAAAATGAATATAGAAAGTAAAGTATTAAAAAATGGCTTAAAAATTTATGCTGTAAATCTAAATGATAATTCAGGTGTAGCTAGTGTAAATATCTTTTATAAAGTAGGCTCAAGTTATGAAGAATTAGGCAAAAGCGGTATAGCACATTTGCTAGAACACTTATCTTTTAAAAGCACAAAAACTCATAAGGCTGGAGAATTTGATGAGATAATAAAAGCATTAGGCGGAGTAAATAATGCTTGCACTAGTTTTGATTACACTCAATATTATGTAAATATCGCAAATATTCATATTAAAAGGGTTTTAGAATTATATTCTAGTATGATGAGTGAGTTATTGTTTAATAAAGATGAATTTTATAAAGAAAGAGATGTAGTCCTTGAAGAAGAGAGATTAAGAGTAGGAAATGATGCTTTTGGGTATTTATATAATGCTATTTATAATTACGCTTTTATAAAGACTAGTTATCATTGGACGCCGATTGGATTTGCTGATGATATAGCAAATCTTACACCTAAAATTGTAAAAGAATTTTATACTAAATTCTATGCACCAAATAATGCTTGTATAGTAATTAGCGGAGATTTAGCTAATATTGATATTTTTAGTATGTGCGAAGAGATTTTTAGTAAAAAATCAGCAAAAAAAATCACGCAAAATAAAGTATATGAACCAGATAGAACAGGTCTAAAAGAAATAGAACTTAGTTTTCCTAATCTAAATTCTAATATTTTTGCTTGTGCTTATAAAATACCTGCATTTAATCACGAAGATTTTGAGTATTTAAAGGCTATTTCAATATTTTTAAATCTTGATAAAAACTCAATTATAAAAAATAAAATGATAAATGAGTATAATCTATGTGCTGATTTGGACTTTTACGCACAAAGCTCTAAGAATGAAAATTTATTTATAATTTTTGGAGTTTGTAATGATTTAGTAAATACAAAATCAGCAATAAAGCAACTAAAAAAATTAATTAATCAAACAAAATTTAATAAATTTGATACAAGAACAATTTATAATCAATTAGAATTAAGCATAAATCAAGTAAAATCCAACCCAAGTGCTTTAGCGAGTGGAATTGGTAAATTTGAATGTTTTGGAGATGTAAATGTATTTTTAAATTCTCTAACTTCAAAAGAATTAGATTATAAAATTTTAAACCAAGTTTTTAAAAAATATCTAAAAGATGACAATTTAACTCAAATAATTTTAAAGGAGAAAGTATGAAAAAAGAAATAATAGGTGCAATGACAGCTTTAATAACACCATTTAAAAATGATAAAATTGATGAACTTAGTTATGAAAAGCTAGTTAAAAGACAAATAGCAAATGGAATTGATGCCGTAGTTCCTGTTGGAACCACGGGAGAAAGCCCAACTTTAACTCACGAAGAGCATAAAAGATGTATAGAAATCGCAGTAAGTGTTTGTAAAGGAACAAATACTAAGGTTTTAGCAGGCGCAGGTTCAAACGCAACTCACGAAGCAATATCTTTAGCAAAATTTGCTCAAGAGTGTGGAGCTGATGGGATTTTAAGCATTACTCCATATTATAATAAACCTATGCAAAGTGGATTATATAAACACTATGAAGCTATTGCTAAATCAATTGATATTCCTATTATGCTTTATAATGTTCCAGGAAGAACAGGTTGTGAAATAGCTAGTCAAACTATAATTGAACTTTTTAGAAATTGTCCTAATATTTACGGAGTAAAAGAAGCAAGTGGAAATATAGATAAGTGCGTAGATTTATTAGCAAACGAGCCAAAACTAAGACTTGTAAGTGGAGAAGATAGTATAAATTATCCTATTTTAAGCAATGGTGGTAGTGGTGTAATTAGCGTTACTTCAAATCTTTTACCAAATGAAATTGCTAATTTAACTCACGAAGCTTTAAAAGAAAACTATAAAAATGCAAAATCTATTAACGATAAACTTTATAATATAAATAAGATTTTATTTTGTGAGAGCAACCCAATTCCAATAAAAGCAGCAATGTTTATAGCAGGATTACTTCCTAGTCTTGAATATCGTTTGCCACTTTGTGCTCCTAGTAAAGAAAATCTAAAAAGAATAGAAGAAGTTATGAAAAATTATGATATAAAAGGATTTTAATGCAAGAGATTAATTTTAAAGATAAAGTATTAGTAATAAGCGGTGGAACTCGTGGTATAGGTAAGGCTATTGTGTATGAATTTGCAAAAGCAGGTTGTAATGTTGCATTTACTTATAATTCAAACGAACAAATCGCACAAGAAATCGTTGCTGATATTGAAAAAACTTACAAAGTTAAAGCTAAATGCTATCCATTTGATATACTTGAGCCTGAAACTTATAAAGATTTATTTTTAAAAATTGATGAAGATTTTGATAGAGTTGATTTCTTTATCTCAAATGCAATTATTACAGGTCGTGCAGTTGTAGGTGGATATACTAAGTTTATGAAACTTAAACCTCGTGGAATTAATAATATCTTTACAGCTACCGTTAATGCTTTTGTTTGTGGTGCTCAAGAAGCAGCTAAGAGAATGGAAAAAGTTGGCGGCGGAAGTATTATTTCAATTTCTAGCACAGGGAATTTAGTTCATATTGAAAACTACGCAGGTCATGGAACTGCAAAAGCAGCTGTTGAAGCAATGGCTAGATATGCAGCAACTGAATTAGGCGAGAAAAATATCCGTGTAAATGTTGTAAGTGGTGGTCCAATTGATACTGATGCTCTAAAAGCATTTACTAATTATGAAGAAGTAAAACAAGCTACAATGAATTTAAGCCCATTAAATCGTATGGGACAACCTGAAGATTTAGCAGGTGCATGTTTATTCTTATGCACCGATAAAGCTAGTTGGGTTACAGGACATACATTCATTGTAGATGGTGGAACAACATTCAAGTGATGAATTTACCTAATCTTTTGGCTAGTGCTAGGATAGTCCTAGCACCAATTTTATTTATATTATTAACGCATTCAAATGTGTTGGTTAATACTCACAATATACATATTTCTTGGATAAATTATTTAGCAGCTCTTATTTTTACTATTGCTTCTATAACTGATTTTTTTGATGGATATATTGCAAGGTCTTGGAATCAAAAAACAATTTTAGGAGAGATTTTAGACCCTTTGGCTGATAAAATGCTTACTTTAGCAGCGTTTTTAGGACTTATGATGATGGGAAGGGTTAATGAAATTCTAGTTTATTTTATATTAGTTCGTGAGTTTTTTATAACTGGTTTAAGAGTTATGATAGTAGCTGATGGGCTTAAAATCGCTGCAAATATGAGTGGTAAAATCAAAACAACATTTCAAATGTTAGCAATTGGATTTTTACTAATGGATTGGTGGGGAAAAGATATTTTATTTTATCTATGCTTTTTCTTTACTATTTATTCTGGGGCTATTTATGTAATAGAATATGCTAAGGCAAAAAAATGAAGAATATAATTCTAACTTTTATTGTTTTAGCTTTTTGCTTTTGGCATTATGGGGCTAGTTTTTTAGGCACTATTTTAATACTTTCTTTTTTGATATTTTTTCATGAATTAGGGCATTTTTTAGCTGCAAAATACTTTAAAGTTAGAGTTTTAACATTTAGCATAGGGTTTGGAAAGCCAATTTATGTGAAGCATTATAAAGGCACTGATTATCAAATATCAAGCATATTTTTAGGTGGATATGTCAAGATGAAAGGTCAAGATGATAGCGACCCTACTCTTAAAAATTATGATTATGATAGCTATTCGGTATTACACCCATTTAAAAAGATTTTAATTCTTTTTGCAGGTCCATTTTTTAACCTACTTTTAGCATTTTTAATCTATATAAGTTTAGGTTTTATAGGGGTTGAAAGGCTTAGTCCGACTATTGGTGCGCTTAGCGAATATGCTGATACAAAACTAAAAGTAAATGATAAAATATTAGAAATCAATGGCACTAAAATTAATAATTTTTACGATATAAAACCACTCGTAAATGATAGTAGTATTAATGTAAAAGTATTAAGAAATAATGAAATTTTAGAACTTGATATTAAAACTTACGAAGGCAAAACTCAAAATATTTTCGGAGAAATCATCACAAAACCACTATTAGGAATTGTGCCTAAAAATGAGACTTTTATAGAATATCATAGAGATTTTAGTGTGTTTGCTTGGGCTTTTAAAGAGAGTTTAGATGGGGCTTTTTTAATCCTTGAAGGTCTTAAAAAATTAATATTAGCTGAAGTTAGCCCTAAAAATATAGGTGGAATTATAAGCATAGCCGACACAACTACAATGGCTACTACACTTGGAATTTCAAAACTGCTAATAATCACGGCTTTACTATCAATTAATCTTGGGATTTTAAACCTTTTACCTATTCCTGTGCTTGATGGCGGGCATATAGTTTTTAATTTATATGAGTTAGTTTTTAAAAGAGAAGTAAATCAAAAAGTATTTATTACACTTAGTTATATTGGAATGTTTTTATTATTTTCTTTAATGATATTTGCTACATTTAATGATATAACAAGAATTATTGAAAACCAATAAAGTATATTTTATTGGTTTTTTAATTCTAATAATTAAAGCTCACTAGATATTTTTACTTATATTTAAATTCTATATTTTTACTTATATTTAAATTCTTTAATTTACTTACAATATTTTTAATTAAACTAGACTTCTTATGCTTGTAGTTTTTCTTTATAGGAGTTAATTTTTAAAAGAGAAGTAAATAATGTTTTTATTATTTTCTTTAATGATATTTGCTACATTTAATGATATAACAAGAATTATTGAAAACCAATAAAGTATTATATTTTATTGGTTTTTTAATTCTAATAATTAAAGCTCACTAGATAAAACTAGGCAAAACTTACATAATTTTATTATTCTTCAACACTCACTACGCATTTATTTTTACCCGTATTCTTGCCAAGATACAAATTCTTATCAGCAATTTCAAATAGTTGCTTATAATCTTTTTGATTAAAATTAGCTATATATCCACCTATTGTAATACTTATTGTTTCTTGCAAATCACTTATCTTTAATTTAAACACTTCTTCTCTAATGTCATTTAAAAATATTTCAGCATCTTTTTTATTATCAATATCTGCAATGATTAAAAATTCTTCCCCACCCCATCTACAAATATTAATATTAAAATCAGAATATTTTTTATACTTATTGATTAAAACTATAGCCAACATTTTTAGCACAATATCTCCGGTTTGGTGACCATAAGTATCATTTATATGTTTAAAATTATCAATATCACATACCGCAATTAAAATTCTTTGTTTGTTATATTTTGATAACACAACATCTTCCATATATTTTCTATTATATAAACCTGTTAAAAAATCTTTATATACAATTTGAGCTAAATCGTTAATTTTTTTACTAGGAATAACGGTTACCAATACACCATAAACCACTAAAAATACCAATAAAACCGCTAAATTGATTGGATAAAGAACAATATTTGCATTTTTATATTCGTTAATTTCAAAAAATTTATCACTATGTAGCACAATAGAATCTGCTTGAAAATAACTAAGATAAATTAAAAAAATAATTAAAATTGTTGATACAAAACAGGTGCTTTTCTTAAAAAATAAAAATTGCACAAGTATCAAACAACATAATAACAAGTCAAATCCACTAGCACTACCTAAGTAATAAATTGCGATTAGCTGATGGATTAAAACTTCAAAATATACAACGGCATAATAAATTTTTATTTTATCGCTACTAAAATTTGTAATTATTAATACATAAATTAAGGTTGAAACTATATTTACATAAAATAGCTCATATATTTTCATATAATAAAATATAAACAAAAAGGACACATGTAAAATTGTCGCCAAAAGTATGATTAAATAAATATAATCATAAAAATTAATCAGTCTAGATATTAACTGCTTGATTTGAGTTGTCATAATTTTCCTTGTTTAATGAACCTAATATTTGAATAAATTTCTTGTTTTCAACTATACTTAAATTTGCCTTGATTTCATAAATTTCTCGTATTAAATCAAGTGTAATAACATCGTTAATCTTTCCATTTTTATAAACCTTGTTGTTATGTAAAAAAATTGCTTCATCACAATATAAACTCGCTAAATTTAAATCATGTAAAACAACTATGCTTATTAAATCATTTTCAATTGTAATCTTTTTTAAAGCTTCTAATAAAATACATTGGTGTTTAATATCTAATGCACTTACAGGCTCATCAAGTAATAAAATACTTGGGTTTTTAAGCAAAACTTGAGCAAAAGCTATCATTTGTCTTTGACCGCCAGATAAATCTTTAATATTAATATTAGCAAGATGCGAAATCTTAAATTCCTTTAAAACATTAACTGCTTTATTTAAAATTTCATCACTTACTTTTAAACCTAATTCATTATAAGCACCTAGTAAAACTACTTCTAAAGCACTAAGGTTTGTATGAGTATGAAAACTTTGCAACATATAACCTATATTGCTTTGCCATTTTTTAAGATTATCTGAATTAGTATTACGATAAGTCATATTATGTTTTTTATCAAGTTGAAAAATAGCATCTAATAATGTGCTTTTACCTACACCATTAGCGCCTAAAATAGCATAAATTTTACCTGATTTAAATTCTAGGTTTATATTATTTAAAATAGTCTTATTTCCTTTTTTAATACTTAGATTATTAATTTTAAGCATTTTTATTCCTTAATATAATAAAAAAGAAAAAAGGAACACCAATAAAAGAAGTTACTATTCCTATTGGAAATAAACTACCAGGAATTATCAATTTTGAAACACTAGAAGCTAAACTTAAAAATAAAGCTCCTATTATCATTGAAGCTGGTAAGAAAAATCTTTGATCTTCTCCTATAATAAGCCTTGCAATATGTGGTGCAACAAGACCTATAAAACCTATAACGCCCACAAAAGAAATAGCAACAGAACTAACAAAAGAAACACATAATAAAACTTTAATTCTTAAATATACTAAATTAACCCCTAAAACTTTAGCATTTTTCTCTCCAAGTCTAAATACACTTAAAGCCCAATTGTCTTTTAATAAAATTAAATAGCAAAATAAAGTAACCAAAAAGACTATTAAAATATTCATATAATTAGCTTTTTGCAAACTTCCAAATAACCAAAATAATATTTGTTGAGATACTTCAGGACTTGATAAAAATTGCACTAAAGATAAAAAAGACTGAAATAAAAACAATAAAGCAATACCAACTAAAACTAAACTTTGAGTGTTGTATTTGTTATTTTTAGCAAACATAAATAATATTGCAGAGCTTAACAAACTAGCACAAAATGCTCCTAATGGAATGCTAATAAAAGAACTTATAAAACTTACATTAAATGCAATCACTAATGAAGCTCCAAATCCAGCTGCAGCACTAAGACCTAAAGTATATGGACTAGCTAAAGAATTATTTAAAATAGTTTGCATCAAAGCTCCGCCAAGTCCTAATGAAGCTCCGACAACAAGTGCCATTAATGCCATAGGTAATCTTAAATTATAAACAATATTAACGAAATTCTTTTGTATATCTATATCAAGTGCTTTAGATAACAAAGCTTTACATACAATAATTAAATCAAGTTGAGCTGGTCCTGTAGAAATATCTAGTATAAAAAATACTAATGCTAATAAAAAAGAGATTAGTAAAAATCCCAATCTCTTATAAACAATTGCTTTATATGAAAGAATTTCTCTATTAAAATTTCTCATCATCAAGCTTTAACATAAAAGTTCCATCAGGAATAATTGGCAAATATTTCTTATGATAATTAATATAATCATCACTTGGATTAATATCGCTAAACAACTCAGGGTAAGCAGCTTTTGCTACAAATTCTAACATAAAAATATCCCCCAAAGTCCTTAGCATACTATGATAACCACCATAAATTCTATGATTTTTTACTGCGTTTAAATCTTGCCAAGTAGTTCTATTAGAAAATCCTCTTAATCTAGTATTTGCTTCATCAAAACTAATATTATTACCCATTACCATTGAAGTTTTATTTTTCTTAAGCTCACTTTCACGACCTGCTATAATAATTACTTCAGGGTCTTGAACTATGATTTCTTCAGGATTAATAGCTCCCCAAGTCTTAATAAGCCCATCAGCAATACTCTTAGCATTTGCTTTATCAATCAAACTTCCCCACATATAATGTGAATATGTAACTCCATTATCACTAGGGCCATTAATTCCGTATTCTATATAAACTTTTACTTTATTTTTAATATCTTTAGTTCTTGTTTGAATTAATTCTAAACGACTTTTATAATCATTCATAATTTCTTCAGCTCTTTTTTCTTGGTTGGTTAAAATTCCAAAAATTTTAGTGCTTATCTCGTGGTTTTGTAATTTTCCTTCGTGATAATCTACTACTATTATTGGGATATTTGCTAGTTTAATTGGATTTAAAGTATCTTTTAATGTATCATATTGCCATTTAGCTAAAACTAATACATCAGGTTCTAATTCTAATATTTTTTCAATTGACAATGTACCTGATTCTGCTTCACCAAAATCTGCAATTTTGTCTAAATTAGGCATTACATCTAAATACATTTGCCAAGAAATTGGACTCCATTCGCTCCAAACTGCTTTTGAAAAACCAACAACTTTATCAAATGATTTTTCTCCACCAACTGCTAAAAAATCTGTATAGTAAAATCCTAAGGCTATTTTATCAATCGGAGTATTTAAAGTAATTTCATTTCCTATTACATCTTTAAAAGTAATATTTTTAGCGAAAATACTAAAAGAAAATAACAAAAGCAAAATAAATCTCAACATTTCTCCTTAAAAATTAAAAGAATTTGAAATAGGAATTTGCTTTTTGCAAATTCCTTTCAATTAAAATGCTGGGATTATAGCACCCTTAAATTGCTCTTTAAGTAATTGTTTTATTTTTTCAGTTTTTATAACTTTAATTAATGCTTTTACTCCTTCATTATTTTCATTGCCTTTTTTAACAGCAATTACATTTACATAAGGGCTATTTAAATCTTCTAATATTATAGAATCCTTTGTCGGATTTAGCTTAGCTGCTAATGCGTAATTTGTATTAATTACAGCTAAATCACATTCATCTAAAACTCTTGGAACTTGTGCAGCTTCTAACTCTTTTATATCAAGATTTAAAGGATTTTCTGTAATATCAATAACGCTTCTAAACTTTACATTCTTATCTGTTTTAATAAGTCCTGCAGCTTCAAGTATATCTAAAGCCCTACTTTCATTTGTTGGGTCATTTGGAATATATACTAAAGCATTATTTTTTAATTCTTTAATATCTTTTACCTTTTTTGAATATGCTGCCATTGGAGGTAAAAATACATTAGCAACCGCTACTAAATCAGTGCCTTTACTCTCGTTAAAGTCTTCTAAAAAAGGCTTATGTTGATACATATTAGCGTCTAATTCCCCATCATTTAATGCAAGATTTGGTAGAATATAATCATTAAATTCTACAACTTTTAACTCATATCCAAGCTCTTTTAAATCATCTTTTACATTTTCTAAAATAGTAGCATTTGGATATGGAGTAATCCCTACTCTTAAAATCTCCGCACTAGCGTATAAACAAAATGCTAAACTTAAAGCTAATTTTTTCATATTTTCTCCTTAAAAACTTGGGATTATTTCGCCCTTATATTTTTCTTCTATAAATTTTTTAATTCTTGCATCATTTATAGAATCAACTAAAACCTTTGTCTTATCACTATTAATATTATCAGTCTTAACTACTAAAACATTAGCATAAGGACTATTTTTACTCTCAATAACTACTGCATCTTTTGTAGGATTTAACTTCGCTGCTAATGCGTAGTTTGAATTAATCACAGCTAAATCACATTCATCTAAAACTCTTGGTAATTGTGCAGCTTCTAACTCTTTTATATCAAGATTTTTAGGGTTATTTACGATATCTAGTGGAGTTTTTAGCTCTACATTTTTATCAAGTTCAATAAGCCCTGCAGCTTCAAGTATATTTAAAGCTCTACTTTCATTTGTTGGGTCATTTGGAATATAAATTAAAGCCTTATCTCCTAAATCTTTAATATCTTTAATCTTTTTAGAATATGCTCCCATTGGTTCAAGATGAACTAAAGCAACTGGAGTTAATTTTGTTCCTTTTTGCTTATTGAACTCATCTAAATATGGTTTATGTTGGAAAAAGTTTGCATCTATTTCGCCATCATCAACCGCTAGATTTGGCAATACATAGTCATTAAACTCAACGATTTTTAACTCGTGCCCTTTTTCTTTAACAATTTTTGCAACTTCTTCTAAAATTTCAGCATGTGGAACAGGCGTTGCACCTACACTAATAACATCAGCAAATAAATTTGCACTTAAAGCCAAACAAGCAGCTAAACTAAACAATCTTTTCATAATATCTCCTTAAATAAAATTTCCTGAATAAATAAATAAAATAACTAAAGCTAAAATTGAAATATAAAGATATTTATCTTTACCTTTTCTTAAAGCTTTTTCAACTAAATCCCCCCAAATCTGAACGATTTGAACCAATACAATCAAAACAATAACCGTTTCTACCATAATATCTGTTTTAAATCTTTGATAACCATAGCGATTAGCAACATCGCCAAGTCCCCCACCTCCTACAATTCCTGCCATTGCACTATATCCAATGACTACTATTAAAGTAAGCGTTGCTGCATTAATTAACGCTGGTAACGCTTCATACAATACGACCTTAAAAATAATTTGTATTCTACTAGCACCATAACTCTTAGCCGCTTCAATTATTCCGTAATCTACTTCATTTAAAGCACTTTGCACTAATTTTGCAATAAATGGAGCAATTCCAATTGTAAGTGGCACAATAGCCGCTGTTGTTCCTATGCTTTTTCCTATTAAAAACTTTGTAAAAGGAATTAAAGCAATAATTAATACTAAAAACGGAAAAGAACGGAATATATTTACAACAAAATCAAGCACTCTATAAAAACCTAAATTCTCATACAAACCACCCTTTTTACTAACAAAAAGAAAAATCCCTAAAACAAGTCCTAGTGCAAAACCAATAATAGTAGCACTAATACTCATATATAAAGTCTCTTTTAATGCAGGATATAAAATCTTGTCAAAATGACTTAGAAAATTATCAAAATAATTCATACTTCCTCCCATAAAACGCCACTTTTATTAATATATTCACACACTCTTTGTTTATCACTTGGATTAATATTTATAATAAGTGAGCCAAGTGCAATATCATTTAGCTTTTCAATTTTTCCCCAAACTATTGAAAAATCAATATTAAGCTCTCTTGCCATTTTAGAAATTACTCCATCAAGTGCTACTTCTTTAGGGAAAATTAATCTTATATTAAGCCCACTTTCTGGCACACAATCACTCTCATCTAAGAATTCTCTCATCTTCTTACTTGGTTTTAAAAATATTTCGCTAATTTCTCCATTGCCAATGATTTCTCCACCACTTAATAAACAAGCTTTATCAGCTACTCTTTTAACAGCGTCCATTTCATGAGTTACTAATACAACGCTAATGCCTAAATCTTTGTTTATTTGCTTTAATAAATCTAAGATTTGATTAGTAGTAGCAGGATCAAGCGCACTAGTTGCTTCGTCGCTTAATAAAATCTTAGGATTTAGTGCAAGTGCTCTTGCTATTGCAATTCTTTGCTTTTGACCACCACTAAGATTAGCAGGATATGAATTAGCCTTATCGCTTAATCCAACCAAATCAAGCAATTCTTTAACCCTTTTATCTACATTATCTTTTTTATGTAAAAGTAAAGGCATTGCAATATTTTCATAAGCACTCTTTCTACCCATTAAAGCAAAATGTTGAAAAATCATTCCAACTTCGGTTCTTAATTTTCTTAGCTCTTCTTCTTTAAGGTCTTTAATTTCTTGATTAAATACTTTTAATGAACCTGCTTGATAGCTTTCAAGTGCATTTATACATCTTAAAAGTGTGCTTTTACCAGCTCCACTTTGTCCGACAATAGCATAAATCTCGCCCTTTTTAATATCAAGACTTACATCGTTTATTACGCAAGTATTTCCGTAATACTTTTTAAGATTTTTAATTTCAATCATAACTTTCCTTAAAATTTAATTTAAAGAAAAATAAAAATTTTTGAGAGTTTTGTAAGTTGCAAAAATATTTTATCTTTCTTTTTTAGCTTGCTTGCTTTAATATAATTAATTTGCGTCTAGCTAAAAAAGAAAGTCTTTAAAAGCCAGACGCTAGCGCATCTGCATCATCATTTAAAATCCTTTGTTTAAAAATATTTGTTGATTAAAGCAAAAAATATTTTTGATGTCAAGATATTTTTAAAATAATTTTATATTATTTGTTACATTTCGTAACATTTAAAGCTTAAAAGCTATAAAAGAGCAAAAATTTGCCCACCTAAAAAAGCAATCAATTTGCTTAAAATTAGCATTGCTTAAAATTTTTATATTTTCATCATAAGTAAAAGGTATTAAAACATTTTCTAAAGCAGCTCTTTTTTGAGCTATTTCATATCTTGAATATCCTTGTAATTCCTTATAATTTTCGTAAATATCAATTATATTTTTTTGTAAAATTTTATTTTCATAAAGCACTTTTTCGCATAAAATAAAAATCCCATTCTTATTTAATAACTTATATATTTTTTGTAATAAATCTTCTCTTAAAAGCGGTCTAATAAAATGCAAGGTATAAGAACAAATTATCGCATCAAAACTATCATTAAGACTTAAAATATCTTCTATATTTTTATTAATCAAATTAATTTTAACACCTAAATCACTAGCCTTAATTCTAGCCCTATTTAGCATTTGCTCTGAATTATCAAGCCCAAAAAGCTCTAAATCATCTCTTTTTGAAAGTGCTAAAAGTGTATTTGCAGTTGAACAACCTAAATCTAAAACCTTTGCATTTTTTGGCAAAATCTGACTTAGAATTTTAAAAATTAATTCTTGATTTTGCAAATAATACGGCACACTACGAGTAACCATATCATCAAACACACGCACCACTTTTTCATCAAATTCAAATTGTTTTATTAATTCTTCGTTAAAAACTTCATCTTTCATCTTTAGCCTTTAAACTTAGAGCTTTTATGTCTAAGTTGATTTGTTCTTTTAAACTATCAAAATTATCAAATTTTTTATTCTCTCTAAAAAATTCTAAAAACTCTATTTTAATTTTGTGGAATTTAAAATAAGAATTTGAACTATTTAAAATATGCACTTCTAAAGCCGTATTTAAATCAGTTGAGCGTTTGCCTAAAAAAGTAGCTGCAAAATAACACTCATTATCTAAATAAATCTTAGTAAAATAAACCCCTTCTTTTGGTAAAAAATAATTATCATAATCTACATTAATAGTAGGGACAAAAAATTTAGCTCCTAAACCTTGACCTTTGATTTGTCTTCCTTGAATGAAATAATTTCTACCTAAAAATTTATTCACACTTTCTAAATCAGCATTCAATAAACATTCTTTAATCAAACTTGAATGAACGCTTATATTATCTATTTTAAATTCATCTACGATAATACATCGTAGCCCCGAAAATTCTTGCAATTCTTTTGCGTGAGCTTGTCTATTTTTACCAAAATGAAAATCATATCCTGCTACAAAATATTTAAGTTGTGTAAAATTATACATAATATTTTGTGTAAAATTATACGCATTTTCATCTTTTATCTCATCAAGATTTACAAAAAATATTTTGCAATTTAGCAATTCTTGCTTATAAATTATCGGAACTAATTCTCTTGTTTTTTTATATATTATTAATAAAGCTCCATTATCATCAAGCCTTTTTATCAGTTCAAAATGCCCTAAATGTAAAGCATCAAAACACCCTATTGCTAAACTTGTAATATTTTCTAAATCACATTTATTTGCTTTTATTATTTCATTTTGAAAAAGCGTAAAAATATTCATAATTTCCATCTTTTCCGCTAAGTTTTGATTTTGATTTTTTAAGTAAAATCAAACCTAATCTTATTACTTCTTTTTCAAATTCTTCGCAAGATTTAAGCACGGCTTTTTCATCTTTTACCACACCATTTTTAGAACGCTTTACATTAATTCCCACTTCAAATTGTGGTTTAAATAAAATAATTAAATACTTGCTACTTAGTCTTATTAAATCATTTATTATTAATCTAGCTGATATAAAACTTAAATCGCACACTACTATTTCAAACGGAGCTGATTTAAAATCTCTAATATCTGTATTTTCAAATACTTTTACCTTTGGATTTGCTCTTAAACTATTATGCAATTGTTTATCTCCAACATCTACACAAGTAACACTTAAAGCATTATTTTCAAGTAGTATTTGAGTAAATCCACCCGTGCTAGAGCCAACATCTAAGCAATCAATCCCGCTAATTTCTAACTCAAATTCTTCTAAAAATCCTTTTAATTTATAAGCAGCCCTGCTAACATAAACTTCATCTAATAATTTACATTCATAATCTTGCAGTATCTTATCACTTGCCTTTTTTACTTCATTATTGATTAATACTTTTTCATTTTCTAATAATTCTTGAGCTTTATTTCGGCTTATATTTAATTTATTTGCTACAAACAAATCAGCTCTCATAAAAGTGCCTTAAACTCATCTTCATTAAGTATCTTAATGCCTAATTCTTTAGCTTTAGTAAGCTTACTTCCTGCATCATCTCCACACAATAAATAAGAAGTTTTTTTACTAACACTTGAGCTAGTTTTTCCGCCGTTTTCTTTGATTATATTTTCATAATATTCTCTTGGATTACTAAGTGTGCCAGTTATTACAAAAGTCGTATTTGCAAATTTATCACTAGATTTTATATTTGTATTTTTTAGCCTTAAAATCTCATAAAATCTAATAATTAGCTCTTTATTAATCACACAAAAATTAGCAATAGATTTAGCCATTTGCTCTCCAAATCCATCTAATTTTAAATAATCAATCTCATCTTTTAAATACCAATCAAATCCAAATTCACTAGCAACCTTGCTAGCAGCTACTTCTCCAATGTGCTCACATCCTAAAGCATTTATAAAACTTGCTAATTCGCAATCTTTTGATTTTTCAATAGAAGTTAAAATATTAGTTATCTTTTTATCAGCAAAACCCTCAAGACCTTGAAAATCTTCGTATTTTAGTTCATAAATACACTCAAATGTGCTGATTTTTTCAAGTTTAAATAACAATTCAATAATTTTATCTCCTAAACCATCTATATTTAGGCATTTTTTACTCGCAAAATATATTAATTGATTTAGCATTTTTGCCTTGCAATTAAGATTTATACATTTAATTAAAGCTCCATCATCTAATAAAGTTTCATTACAAGATGGGCAAATTATTGGCTTTGGAATTTTAATTTGTGTGCCGTCTCTTCTTTCTTTATAAACACGAGTTAATTTTGGTATAACATCTCCACTTCTAATTATGCTAACGCTATCATTAATCATCAAATCAAGCCTAGTTATCTCATCGTAATTATGTAAAGTTACTGATTTAACTATAGCTCCATCAATATTAGTAGGCTCAAGTGTTCCAACAGGGGTTATTACTCCCGTTCTTCCTACTTGATAACTAACATCAATTAATTTTGTAATTTGCTCTAAAGGTTCAAATTTATAAGCAGCCATAAATTTTGGAAATTTGCTTGTAAATTCAGTGCATTTGCTTAAATCATTTATCCTTAAAACAAAACCATCTAACATCATTTTTTTATTTAATCTATCATTTTGCAAATTCTCATATTCAATTTGCAATTTATTAGCCCTAACAACCTTGCAAAAATCATCTTTTAAAAAACCTAAACTTCTAATAAATTCCATTGCTTCGCTATGCTTTGTAAAACTTAGTGAGTTTTGCCCTATTCCGTGCGGATAAAATTGTAAATTTCTCTTTGCAACTTCGCTTGGTTCTTTAAGTCTTAATGAACCACTTGCAGCATTCCTTGGATTTGAAAATAAGCTTTCATTATTTGCTAATTTTATTTCATTTAACTTCAAAAAATCATCTTTTAAAATAACAATTTCACCCCTAATTTCAATCAATTCTTTATAAGCAATACTCTTAGGAATTGAAGTAATTTGCATAGCATTTAGAGTAATATCATCGCCTACACTACCATCTCCACGAGTAATTGCGTGAATTAATTTACCATTTTCATAAATTAAGTTTAAACTAGCTCCATCAAATTTTGGCTCAATGAAAAATTCTTCATCTTCTGCCTTTGCTCTTTTTATCCAAGCGTGTAATTCATCTTCATTAAAAACATCTTCCATAGAATACATTCTGCTAAGATGAGCTAATTTATTAAAGCCATCATTTACATCTTTTAGATTGATTGGCAATACTTTTTGCGTTGGAGAATCAGGGCTTATATCATTTGGATTTAAACTCTCATAATCTTTTATTTTTTTCATAAGTGCGTCGTATTCAGCATCACTTGCAAGTGGATTTTCTCCTAAATAATAAGCCTTTGCCCATTTATTTGCTAATTTAATATTTTCTAAATACTCTTTCATATACTTTCCATTTTTTTAAGATAATTTATCATTGCATTTTGCCCTATTACATCATGAACTCTAATATAATCAGCATTTGAATTAGCGTGAGTGATTAAACTTAAAGCTTCTTTATGCTCACCTAAAAATCTTTTATTTGAAGCTGCTAATAAAATAGGTTTATTTAAGGTCTTAAAATGATTTAGATATTTTACTAAAACTAAATTCTCATACTCACTTTTGCCAAAACCTATTCCAACATCAATTATTACTTTACTTTCTATTTCGCTTAATTTATTTAAAAAGAACTCATAAACACTATCTAAAATAAAGAATTTAGAATTGGAATTTGAGTTGCTTAAGCCAGTATTATTTATATAATTATCAAAATAATTATTTTGTGAGTGCATTAAAATATAAGTAGCGTCGTATTTTAAAGCTAGTTTTGATAGCTTAGTATTAGCACTAATATCATTTATATATTTAAAGCCAATATCAAGAGCATTTGTTAAACAAATCTCATCAAAACTATCCAAGCTAAAATCTATCTTATCGCATAATTTATGTTCTTTTATTAAATTAAAAATAGGCTTTAATCTATCAAGCTCTAATTTCGCTCCTAAATAAGTAGAATTAGGTCTTGAGCTCATAGCACCGATATCAATAATACTTGCACCATTTTCAATAAACTCATAAGCCTTAGCTAAAAATTCCTTCTCGCTAATCCTAGAACTTTCATAAAAACTATCATCATTAATATTCATAATACCCATAATTTTTGGATATTTTTTGCTTATTTTTAATTCGTTTAAAAATTTACTAAGTCTTATGCAAGAAAACTGCTGCAATTTAAGCTTATTAGCTAAATCCTTTGCATTAATGCTATCAACTAGCAAAATGCTATCGTATTTATACTCTCCACCTAAAATTGTATTTTTGTGATTTAAAACAATTGCACCTACGCTAATTGCGTCTTGCTTTAAAATATTTGCAGCGGTTGTGCTTATATTTTTTATATAAATTATTTGATGATTACTTCTTTTTAAAAATCTATCTAGTGCAAACTCACTTGAATTAATATCTTTAGCCGAGTTTTCATCTAGTAAATAAAAACTAGCTTCTCTCACGCATTATTCCTAACAATAACCTTGAAATTATAATTTTAGAATTTGAATTAAGCTTTGATAATTCATAGCATTTATAAAATTCTTCTAATAAATCACTACTAATATTTATGCCTTGTTTGTAGCATTCTTTAGCTAATGCACTTATAAATTCACTCAAACTCGCTTTATCAACATCGTAATTTACAATATCTAAATACGACATATTTTTAAGATTTAATTTAATCTCATAATTATTTTTATAATTTTCTAATTTTCTTGAAACTAATCTTGATTTAATAGTTGCTAATAAAAGATTTTTTGAACTAACTAAAATCTTAAAATACACATTAGCAGGTGGCTCTTCTAGTAGTTTTAGCATATAATTTTGAGCTTGTATGCTATATTCTTTATATGATAATACGAAATATTTATCATATTCTTCAATCAAATAAGCATTTTGCATAATCGCTTTTGCATCATCTAATAAAAACTCATCGCCACTAAAAACCTTGCAGATTTTGGTTTTTTGCCTTAAATCATTTATAAAATCATCAGGGCTTTGAGTGATTATTATCTCACTTCTCAAATCTTAACCTTTGCAAAAATAATAGCGTCTAAACAAGCGTTAATTAATTGAGCAATAGTTATTAGTTTAATATCTAAATGTTCATCACTTGACTTAAGACAAAAAGAATTATCATATTCTTCATCTAATATAAACATTAAGCTATCTTTTTTATTTTTAGCAAGTTTTGCCATTTTTGAACTATCCTTACCAAAATAAATATAAATATAACCATTAGGATATGCTAGACTTAAAACATCATCAAGCAAATCTTCATTCTTATCATAATTATCAAGTTTAAAACCTTTTAAGCTAAAAAATGGTAGCAATGGTCTAGCACTTTTTGCATTTACAAGACTTAAAAAATATTCTTCAAACCAAGCTCTTTCATCATCGCAAATTACTATAAAATTTTTCCCATCTAGTAAATAGCTAAGCCTAGAAGATAGCAAAGGGCTTATCTTAAACCTTTCGCTATCTAGCCAACTATAAAGCATACCTTTTTTTTGGATAAAGTCTTTTACAAAACTTAAAAAATCCTGCATTAATCTTCCAGCTTATAAACTTTATGTAGTGTTCTAACTGCTAATTCAGCATATTTTGAGCTAACAATCATAGAAATTTTAATCTCACTTGTTGAAATCATTTGTATATTAATGCCTTCATTTGCCAATGCTTCAAATGCAGCACTAGCAACACCTGAATGAGTTTTCATACCAACTCCAACTACTGAAACCTTAACTATATCGCTATCACTTTCTATTACTACATCACTACCTAAAAGCTCTCTCATAGCTTCACTTGCATTTTTTAATTCATTTTGTGGCACGGTAAAACCTAAATTAGTAGTTCCATCATGACCTACATTTTGAATAATCATATCAACATTAATGTCTTTTTTTGCTAAAGTTGTAAAAATACTAGCAGCAATTCCAGGTTTATCTTCAATTCTTCTTAAAACTATTCTTGATTGATTTTTATCTAATGCTATTCCACTAACTAATGCTTGTTCCATTTTTTCCTCGCTTGTTATAATTGTTCCACTATTTTCATTAAAGCTACTTCTAGTAACTAATTTTACATTTAATTTTTTTGCTAATTCAACGCTTCTATTTTGTAAAACTTTAGCACCTAAACTAGCAAGTTCTAACATTTCTTCATAAGAAATTTTATCAAGTTTTTTAGCCTTTGGCTCAATTCTTGGGTCGGTAGTATAAACCCCATCAACATCTGTGTAAATCTCACACAAATCAGCATTTAAAGCCCCTGCAAAAGCAACAGCACTCAAATCACTTCCCCCACGACCAAGAGTTGTTGTATGACCATCTTCATTATATCCTTGAAATCCAGCTACTACAATTATTTTTCCACTTGAAAGTTCTTTTTTAATTCTAGTTGCATCAATATCAATGATTTTTGCGTTTGTATAATCATCTGTAGTTAAAAGACCAGCCTCTTTACCACTTAAAGAAATCGCATCATGTCCTTTTGATATAAGTGCAATAGCAAGTAAAGCAGCAGTTTCTCTCTCACCACAAGAAAGCAACATATCTAATTCTTTTTTATTTGGACTTTCTGAATAAAAATTAGCATTATCAATTAATTGATTTGTTCTACCACTCATTGCAGAAACTACCACAACTATATCTTTATAAGTCTTTTTAGACTTAATAACCCTATTTGCAACATTTTCTATGCGTTCAAGGTTGCCAACGCTTGTGCCTCCGTATTTTTGAACAACTAACATCCTATAAATCCTTCTTTTTGAAAATACTTTAAAACTTTAGTATAAAGTGGTCTTTTAAAATGATTAATATAAGGGTTTATATCCTTATAATCCACAAAAAGATGCTCTTTAAACTCAGGTTCATTGGTATTTAAATTAATCAAGTTATTATCTCTTACTTTAACTAAAAAATACCTTTGAGTTTGCCCATCAAAATTATATTTTTTCTTAACAGCTTCGTTAGGAAATTCATAGCTTAACCATTCAGGATATTCAGCAATGATTTCAAATTCTTTTGTGCCTAATTCTTCTTCAAGCTCTCTTATTAATGCTTCTTTTGGGCTTTCTCCATCATCAATCCCACCTTGCGGGAATTGCCAAACATCAATATCAAGTCTTAAAGCCACTAAAATTTTACAATTTAATGGGTATTCTTGAGACAAAACAATAGCTGCTACATTTTTTCTAAATCTTTTTTTCATCAAATAACCTAAAATTAATTTCACACGATACTATCAAGAAAAATTTAATTAAAAGCAACATTTTTACTAAAGAAATAATTATTTTTTGCCGATATGAAGCTTATGATTTTCAAGGAGAAAAAATGCAAATAAGTGCTAGAAATATAACTTTATCTTATCAAGCAGCAGCTTCTTTTAGTAGTAAAGATGAAGCACAAAAAAACATTAAAGATAGCTTAAAAAACTACGGCGTAAATCTTAGCAACGAAGAATTAGACAAACTCACAGCAAAAGGCGAAAATGATAGTTTTTTTGCAATGAGTTTTGAGATTAGTATCACAGAAATTAGCATTCAAGGTAATTTAAACGAAATTGCAAATAATAGGGGTAATATCAAAGAATTTTTAAATAATTTTAAAGATTTAGTTAATGATAATTTAGATAGCAATAGTGCTAAAAATTTATTATTAGATAATGCAGAATTTGGTTCAAAAAATACTGCAAAAAGAATGGCAGAGCAAATCCTAAAAAATGCAAATAATGATGCAAATAAACTAAGATTAGGTAAAGATGGATTATTAAGTGGCTTTAATGAAGCATTAAAAAGATTTAATTTCGGTGATGATTATATGAGTTTAGCTAATAAAACTCTTGATAATGCTATCAAAATGATAGATGAGCAAATCGCTAAACTAGGCGAAAATTTATTAAATTTCAAAGCATAAAATGAGAATTTATATTCATATTCCATTTTGTGCTAGCAAATGCTCTTATTGTTCTTTTGCTAGTTTTACAAATCAGCAAAAAATAAACGAATATTTTAAAGCCTTAGAATTAGATTTAGCAAGGTTTTTACCATTTTCTAAAGATATAAAAAGCATATATTTTGGGGGTGGAACTCCAAGCTTTATAGACGCAAAATACTATGAAAATATTTTTAAATTATTAAAGCCTTATATTAATAATGATACAGAAATCAGTGCTGAAGCAAATCCAAATTCTTTAAGCTTAAATTGGCTTAATGCTATGCGTAATTATGGATTAAATCGCATAAGCATTGGGGTGCAAAGCTTTAATGATGAGAAATTAAAATTCTTAAATAGAGCCCACTCAAGCAAACAAGCTATAGAAAAAATCAAACTATTAAAAAATGAAAAAATATCTTTTAGTATAGATATAATTTATGGCACTTATTTAGATAATTTAAATATGCTAAATGATGAATTAAAAGTCATAAAAAGCCTAGAATTAAATCATCTTAGTGCTTATACTTTAATTTTAGAAGATAATACCCCTTTTCAAAATAAAACCGAATATATTCAAAAAGATGATGAGTTAAATTGCTATTTTTATGAAAATTTGCAAAAAATCGGGTTAAAAGCTTATGAAATAAGTAATTTTGCAAGTTCTAGCGAATATGAATGCTCTCATAATAAAGCTTATTGGAGTAAAGAAAATTACTTAGGCATTGGACTTTCAAGCGTTGGCACTAGCGATAATATTCGCTATACAGCAAGTTCAAACCTAAATGAATATATAGCAAATCCATATTTTAGAATTAAAGAAAGTTTAAGCCCAAATGACATTAGACTAGAAAGCATTTTTCTAGGACTTAGATCAAATGTAGGAGTAGATATTAATCTTATTAAAAATAAAAAG